>CAZQOV010000108.1:0-11088 GCA_964595055.1 uncultured Bacteroidaceae bacterium
AGGAACGGGATTTACCGGAATTTGAGTGAGTTGCAGTTTGGGGTTTGATTATTTTTAGGGAAAATTCAAATTATAAACATCGCCACCTATTTGTTCATCATTGCCATCTTATTTATTGCGATTAAACCTATCATCCACCCATTTTAACGGATTGTTTATGATATATTCTGATATGATTTGATATGATTTGTCGTTACGGATGATGTGTTCCCAATAATTACGTTGCCACAATTTACCATCAAATGTTTGCCAATTTTTTTGTTTTACACCACGAATATATTCAAGGGTGGTTATGGATTCAAACGCACCCACCATATCCCCAACGGTTTTCCCCCGTTGGGGTAACGGTCGGGGTAACGGTTGGGGCAACCGTTGGGGTAACCGTTGGGGTAACCGTTGGGGTAACCCTTGTGGTTGCCCTCCCTCATTCCCATCATGATTTTGGTTATCAATATTTCCATTTTGGGCATCGGGGCTGGTTGGGGCATCGGGGCTGGTTGGGTTGGTTGGGGTGACGGGGCCGGTATGGGCAACCACAAGGGTTGCCCATACGATTTCCAATATGGCGTGGAAATGGTTGGGCATTACAATGTATTCATGCAATTGGATATTGTTAAACCGTTGGGGCAATTTTAACCATTCGGATTTGACCATTTGCCCTGCATCATTCAATGTCAAATTACCCCTGGTAATATTACCGAATAAACATTCTCTGTTTTTTACACAAATGGTAATAAAATACAATCCGGCCTTCGAATAATCATATCCTTTTAACCTGATAGACCTGCGATGGTGCATATTTGTCATGTATCCATATGAATATTATTTTCACAGAAATACAATTCTAATCCGGCAGCAAAAATCCTAACCCATCCTCCCTAATCCCAATCCTCCCACTCCCTAAACATACCCAAACCTTCCCATCACCTCCCCATGATCCTTCTCAATCCTTTCAATGAGCTCCGTCGAAAGCTCATCTCTGTAAGTTCCGGTTCTGCCTTCACGGAAAAAGGACTTCATCTTTATGGGTTTTTCGCTGAATCCTTCTTTTTCCTCCATTTCTTTTAATTGCCTGAAATCGCTGTTTTTTAAGGCCAGCTTAATTTTTGAATCCGGATATTCCAGATCGAGGTATTCCACTGCCTTTTTAAATGTAGTGAAGGTATGGCTTTTCATGTCCTCGTAACGCAATACAAGCACCGGCAATCCCGATTCGTCCACCCAGCTTTTCACATGGCCCGACCAGGAGGAAAGATCCTGCCTCAACTGATTGTATACCTTCACATTCTTATCGCAGAATGCAAAATGCTCATCGGCCATATTCTTCACCATTTTTTCATGGCTGGCAGAGGAATGATGGGCGAAGGAAACCGCTACATCGCGGGGATCCCGGATGAAATATATCACCGCCTTAGTTACATCAGGCGGAAAAACCGGCTCTCCCCTGCTGTTCTTTTTCCAGGCATCATGAACTTTATGAAAGCTTAATTCTTCGGAACTTTCGGATATTTCACGGTATACTTCGGGTCGTAAATTGTCTATTTCCTCCGTGGTAAGATCCGAACCCGCTGTCCCCGCATATTCATCAAACATTACCCTTGAGCTGGCAATGGGAGTGAAATGTAACTCATTAATGTGCACAGGCTCATCTTTCTCCGACATAAGGTTGGAGAGAAATACCCGGAACCAGGTGTTGCCTGATTTGGGGTAGGATGAGAGCCATATGAGATTGTGTTTTGACATAATGTAATGAGTCCACAAATACATACAAATAGGAACACACCCGCCTGCCATCGCAATAACCCTGACCTTCGGCAGGCAGGTGTGTTCTTTATTTGTGTTTATTTGTGGATATATTTTTTTCTATGTAGTCAGCCAATTCTTCAAGCAGTAACGGACTACTCGGCCGCTTCACCTGCCATACTGCCACACTTCCCGCCAGCTTACTCACCATTTCAAAATGCTTTTTCGTAACACCAAGCCCTTCAACAAACTGAAAACGATAGGTATTATTCTTGAGCATATTAAATTTCTCAATACCTTTTATCTGTTTCGACTCAAAGCCTTCGGAGTTTTTGGTGCCGAGAATAATTATCTTTTCAGCCATTATTGCTTTATTTTGAATGCTATCCTCAACGGGTTTGCGATATTTCAACAGTTGGGGTCTTACCTTTTCGTAGTCTGTCGGTTCACCCATCTTTTTTAATACATCCTCCCAGAGTTTTAAATGAGGGATGCCTGGATATATTATAGCTTCCTTGTCCTTGAAATCGATCACCGAGACATCATCGGCAAGAAGATGATAGCCTCTTTTCACAAGCACCGCAGCAAGTGTGGATTTCCCTGCGCCTGAGTTACCGGATATTACAATGGCTCTGCCATCTTTCACCACCGTACTGCCATGAAAGGGAAGCATTTCCCGCTGATGGATCAGAGCTCCAAATGCAGAACCCAGCAAAAATAATCGCAACTCCTCATCGGTGGAATCATTCAAACGCTCAATCCTTATGCTTTCACCATTCTCCACCAGGTATTTCCCAACAGTGTCGAGCTTGAACAAAAAGGTTCCCGGCTTAGCTTTGTATAATACTCCCTTCGATTTATAATCCGGCAGATTATCCTGAACCTTATCAAAACTTACACTTACATCAGCAGCTTCGAAATCAGACTTCCCAAGTTCGGGCAGCTCCAATGCGGATTCTACGTTCAGTCCGAAAACTTTGTATTTATGTCTGTTATTCATGGTTTGTGTCTGCAAAGATATGGAAGATGTTCACAAATACACTCAAATGGGAGCACAAATGGACTCAAATATTTGTGATCATTTGTACTCTTATTTGTGCCAATTTGTGGCCCCTCTTTCCTATCTTCGCAAAAAAATATTTAACAACTGCACAACTTTTCGCCATGGGTTCAATCTCCGGAATCATATATAAAAACAAAGAAGCAACAGAAGACCAGATTCTGTCCATGCTTAGCACCATGTCCGGATGGAATCCTGATTATACCGGGCACAAAGTCCATGAAAACACCGCCATGGGAGTACATGAACTCTATTCCATGGAGTATTCACATCTGGAGAGGATGCCATGGGAGGATGAAAGGTATGTTTTTGTTTATGATGGGCGGTTTGATGATTTGGGGATTGAGGGCTGGGGATTAGGAATTGGAGAAGAGGGATTGGGGAGCGGAGAGCACGGAACGAGGGGTGAGTCCTCCGCTGAAGCTAAGGAGGTTGCTGTGGGGAATGGGCCCGCCTGCACTAAAGTTTCGGCAGCCGCGGCGGACAAGATACAGAAGAATTATGAGAAAAATATTATTGCTTATTTAAGGAAAAATATTGAGCAGGAGAAGCCGGGGTTTAAAGGGGATTTTGCGGTGGCGGTATGGGATAAGCAGGAGAAGAAACTGATTGCGGTGCGGGATCAGTTGGGGACGAGGCCTTACTTTTATACGGAAACGGATGAATTTTTTGCATTTGCTACGGAGATGAAGGCACTGTTAAGCCTTCCGGAGGTTAAAAAAGAAGCGGATGAGCGGTGGATTGCTGATAGTATCTCAACGGTGAAATCGGAGAAATGGCGCACCCCCTATAAAAATATTTACCGTTTGCTTCCTGCACATAAACTGGAATTTGATGGCAAGAAAACAAAGCTCGAAAAATACTGGGATCTTGAAATAAACCCGGAATGGGGGAAGCTGGATGAAGAGACGGCGGTGAAGATATTCCGCGAAAAGATCGGGCAGGCGGTGAGCAGGAGGGTTAAATATGCAAAAAGTGTTGGCTCCGAATTAAGCGGCGGTCTCGATTCATCGGGGGTAACGGCCCTTGCCTATGAGCAGATGAAAGATACAGATAAAGGTTTTTATGCACTATCCCATGGCTTTTCCGATCATAATCTTGGAAAACACTTTCCCTATAATGATGAAAGGGAGTTCAGCCAGGCTCTTGTAGAATTTGCCGGCATTAAAGAACATATTTTTTGTACAGCCGAAGGTTATGGGGTTATTGACAGCCTGCAGAAAACGCTGATTATTCAATCCGGTCCTACCCAGCAGGGCTATAATATTTATGCCGACAGTCTTTATGACGAGGCTCAAGAAAGAAACGTCAGGGTGCTTCTTTCCGGCTTTGGTGGCGACGAAGGCGTAACCTCCAAAAGCGGTGGATACATGCAGGAGCTGGCGAAACTGAAAGAATGGAAAAAGCTGAAAGCATATATCCAAAATACCACCGGGAAAAAGAAACCTGGCCCATTAAAAGCCGGGGCCAAATATTTTTTTTTCCGGTATTTGCCCCGTTTATACGAAAGATTAAAATCTTCATTCGGCAGAGGCGACTGGAGAATCCCCAAGTGGAAAGCCCTCGCTCTCGATAGGGATTTTTCGGAACGCATGAAAATTAAGGAGCGATATTACGATATGGTGGGCTTCCCTGACGATCCGGATGTACGTGCAAGGCAGTATAAAAGGATCATGCACAACCATGTTTCCCAGCGCTTCGAATACTCCTGCCTGGCAGCCCTACACCGCCGTTTGGAATATGCATACCCCCTGTGGGATATTGATCTGCTGGAGTTTTATTACTCCCTGCCCTCCCACCTGAAAATCAAGAACAAGGTCCGGCGCTATATCTACCGCGAAGCCATGAAAGGCCTGCTCCCGGAAAAGATCCGCCTCAGGAACGACAAGACCGGAGCCACAGTCCCCACAGTCCAGCAACGTTTTATTCAGGATTACGACAACATAAGCAAGGCAATTGAAGAAGGCAGAAAAAATGAAATTCCATATTTTGATTACAAAAAGCTGAAGGAATGGCAGGAGAGGATCAGGAACAGGGGGTTTAAGGATAAGGTGCCGGCGAATCCGGGTGCGTTTTTTAATGGCTTACAGGTGATTTTGTGGGAGAGTGAGGATTGGGGAGGATAGGGGCTTTGGATGCCTCTACCGAAATTACCACGGGTTGAGCACCCGTGGCTATTATTGTTACAGGCCCTCCGGGCCAGGAAACCTCTTCACCCATAAACCCCTTCACCCTTCACCTTTCCAACCCAATAACACTCGCAATCGTATCGGGTGCGGCATCCGGAAGCTGAAGGATTAAACTTCCATCGGATTTTTCAAGGGCGACAGAAGCGTTAGCAGGATCAGAAAGAAGCCTGGCCTCTTCATAATTTTGTATTCCCTGAAGCTCAAGTTGGTTGTCTGTGGGCCAGTCGAAAATATGCACATAAAGTTCATCCTCTTTTGCTGTGTACCTGCCCCATTTGGGACGATCAACAGGGCTCGGATCCGTCCCATAAATCGTTTCTCCATGCTTATCCATCCATTGCCCCATATCTTTTAATCTCTTAACGCTGGGTTCGGGAATGAGACCCTCGGCTGTGGGGCCAACGTTAAGGAGGTAATTCCCCCCTTTGGACACTACATCGACCAGATGATGAATTAACACTTCGGTAGATTTCCAGTTGCGGTCGAAATACTTATATCCCCATGTATCGTTCATGGTCATGCAGGACTCCCATTCGAATCCCTCAACGCCTGTGGCGGGTATTTCCTGTTCGGGCGTTCCGAAATCGCCGGCAAAATCGCCTTCAACATTCATTCCAGTCATCCCTTGCCTGCCCTTATCCACACGGTTGTTGATGATAAGATCAGGCTTGATATTTCTGAGATAATTGTAAATATCCTTGCCCATTTCTGTTGTATAATCAGGGATCCATTCCCCATCAAACCATAAAATATCCACATTATCATATTTAGTTATCAGCTCTTTCAACTGGGGTTTCATATATTCTTCCACGTAGCGGGAAAAATTGGGGTTTACATCGCCCGACTTTCTGCCTATGTTGTAATTGGGCTCAAAAATTGCCTGTGCATCCGGATGATGCCAGTCCATGATGGAATAGTAAAAACCGAGTCTTACATCATGCTTTTTACAGGCCGCTGAAAGTTGCATTAGTATGTCCTTTCCGTAAGGCGTAGCATCCACGATGTTATATTCTGTATATTCTGTATCCCACAGGCAAAACCCATCATGATGTTTCGAAGTGATAACCAGGTATTTCATTCCTGCTTCTTTTGCCAGTGAAACCCATTCATCTGCATCAAATTCTACCGGATTGAATTCATCCGCAAACTTTTTATAGTCATCAATGGGAATTTGTGAACTGTTCATTATCCATTCTCCGATCCCTTCCACTTTTTCACCTTTATATTCGCCCGCAGGAACCGCATAAAGTCCCCAGTGTATAAACATTCCAAATTTGGCATCCTTCCACCAGGATAGCCTCTCCTGCTTTGCTTCCTCAGATTCATTCAAATAATTCACCTGTTTTTCATTACAGGCAGTCATCAGGAATAAAATGACCAGAAACGAAAAAAAACTTAATGTTGATCTCATGGTGTATGGAATTAGAATTAATTGATGTAGTAAACTAAAGTTTCATAAGTTTTAGGTAAATTCAGCAATTGATAAAAATAAAAAAATTTATAAAAACCCCCAAAGTTATCTGAAAGTCAAGACTCAAAAGGAATTGATAATTTTTTTATGCGCGATCCAAACCGGAATATCCGTTTTCTTCTTGATCCATGGAAGGCATCAACCCCCTCAAATTGGCAGGATGTTGTAAAATCTATGGATCATCACAGGTACTATCATTGTCTGGAAGATATTCTGAAAGCCCACGGCGATAAGATGCCGGAAACAATCAGGCAAAAGCTGAAAACCCATTACCAGGTACAGCTTTTGAAACAACTGCAGCTGGCGAAAGAACTGCAGCGGATCTGCAGGAGGCTCAATGAAGAGGGCCTTTTCTATATCAACATGAAAGGCAGCATGCTTGCTTTGCAGCTATACGGAAAGCTAAGTGAAAGGCTTACCAGGGATATCGACTTTCTTATTGAAGAAAAGGATGTGGACCGGTTTCTTTTGCTATTGGAAGAATCAGGTTATACTATTATCCCAGCCGAAAAAAATAAGCCTGAAGAATACTTCCGGAAAATCAAAAAAAATTACACCCTCATCAGCCGCGAAAAAAATATCATTATCGAGCTTCACTGGGGGCTTTTCTCCAATCCTTATTTCTATCCACAGCAGGAGTTGCTAAAAAAGGAACCCGATGTGGAAGACCTGAACGGCATTCCGGTAAGTATAATGAACAGAGAAAATACCTTTTTATATCTCTGCATGCACGGCATCTACCATGAATTTTTCCGGCTATTCTGGCTGAGGGATATTTCGGAAATCCTGCAAAAATGGGATCTTGACTGGCCACAGATCAAAAAGCAAGCAGAAAATGAAGGCATTTTACGCATCCTTGGATCAGGTGCCATTCTTGCGGGAAAGATCTTCAACATCTCCACCCCATTCGATGATCTTAAAAAAGATACAACCATCCAGTGGACCATCGACCACAACATGAGGGTCATAAACCGCAGCTCCCGGCCCGGTCCGGGGGATCGCCTCAGACGAATCCGGTATTTTATGAAGCTGCGCAGAGAATGGAACTACAAGCTGGAATGCCTATGGGGTGTGGGAAAACGTTTTATATTAAGGATTTAGTAGTAAAATGCCCGGCCTGGCAGGCGTAGGTACTTTGGATTATCCTACCCAATTATCCCCGGAAGCCTGAAAATTCGGGGATGCAACATGCAGCCGACACTTCCAGCCAGAGCGGGTTACACAAACTTTGCACAGGACATCAACGACTTAGGATTGATCCTTGAGGTTTGGAATGTGCTTAACCGGGACATCTTATGGCTACCTACGTCCATTCACATTCTCAAATTATGGATTCTCTTCTGTTTTAGTTTTGAACGACCATGTTGGACTATTGGCTACAATGCTTCCTTCATATTTCGCAACAACATACCAGTAATAGGTAGTTTCGTAATTTAAGTCGTCAACGGTAACCTCTGTTGTCATGAGGTTTTCACCTGCCACCTGTTGTACAGTCGAACCGGATTCGAAATAATATAAGGTATACACCAGTTCTTTTCCCGGATTTTCCTGATCGACCTTCCAATTGAAATCAAAAGAAGTATTCTGATCAACGGCTCCGTTCCCCGGAACAGGGTCATAAATAGTAACCCATCCTACATTCTTCTCATCCTTCAGGAGATAGAAAGTCAGATGAGTGGTTTCATCCTCGTAAACCGCAACACTTATGCTGCTGCTAAGGAAATCGTTTTTTCTGGCTGTGAGGGCAACCTCTCCTTCTTTTACTTTTTCAAACGAAAATTTGCCTTCCTCATCGGTTAAGACCGTTGAGCTGGGAGGGTTGGTAGCGATCAACACCCCCGAAAGAGGCGTATAATCTTCTCCGTTAAGTACTTTTCCCGATAACGACCCGAATTTATCAACATCTATTTTCTCATCTTCACATCCTGCAAGGAGAAGACAAACCAATAGGCAAATGATTCCTTGTAATGTTCTCATATTAACTAGTCCTTAGAAATAAATTTTTAATCCCAGATCCACCCCCCATATATTGTCGTTGAATTTACCCGCCTCAACCCCATCGTAAAGATCCGAAAGGAGCGGGTTGAAAAACACGCCACCGGAAACCCCGAATTTCCGGGTAAAGAGATATTCACCTCCTGCCCCGAAGCTAAGAAAAGGCATCCATTTTTCGCCGGAAAGGCCCGTTTCCCGTTTAAAATCAAACAAACTGCCGATTCCGGCTTTCAGGTATGGAGTATATCTATGGTGCGGATTGGTCATAAATACCAGATCAAGCGTACCCAGATAATCCATGGACACCCGAAGGTCTTCAATATGAATCAATCTGGCACCAAAACCGGTCTGCAGAAATAATGAAGGGTTTATGGCGACTCCGAAGTTTAAGGCACTACCGGGATGAATTATGCTTTTGGAATAATCGCCATTGTACCACTGACCTGTACCCAGTAATGAAAAATACAGGTTGTCGTGATATTCCGTGTTATACTTCCGGTCGATCGCATCGAAATCGTAATTGTTCTCCTTTTCTTCCAAATAATCGATGAAAATATCCGATACCAGGTCTTCGGGTGATTTTAGCAGCCATAGCTTGTCCATAACGCCTTCAATAATAAGGCTGTAAATCCCTTTTTCGATGGCTTCGGTAATGGCCAGCTCCGTGGGCTCATTATAGGTGTATCCCGTTTCGGCTTCCAGGAGTCGTTTGAATTTAACATATCGGAACACCCCCATGGATACTTCCTGAGAAAGAATTGATTTTGTGGTATATACCGTTTTTAAAATTTTCCCATTACTGGTCGATACCGCACGGAGGTAAATGCTCACACGATCTTCCCGGTATTGTGAGGAAGCATCAGTTCCAAAATATCGGACTCCGGCACCTCCGGTAAATACATTCGTCTCGTAAGAAACGATTCCCCCTTCTATAATGACACCGGCAAATAATAAAGGAGGCAGCAAAGTATTTGAATTTCCTTCATACTGTTCCCGACTGGAACGGATAATTTTCCGCTCATTCAGGAGATTGCTGATGTTTTCTCTTTCGATGGGCACAAACCATCCGGATTCTTCAAGCGCACGGATAAGAATATTTGTTGCTCCCTGGGTTACAGCCGTTGACCAGCTTGCTCCGGCTTCTGTAGCTTTGTACTGTCCGGTCTGATCACGAAACTTATAAACAGCCACCACAATTTTCTCCTCCGGCTCGGGAAGATTCCGCAAATCCTTTTTGAGCGGAGTTTCCGGACCAAGTTCTGCTTCCCTGACACCGAAAGGTTGATGAAAAACCGGGCTGCATGAAAAAAGCAAGTTGATTAGGAAAAAAAATAGTATCCCCCTGAAAATGTTCTTCTTTGGCATTCTTTCTTCTTGTGTTTTCTCCGGGTTTAGAAATAGGGAACCGAAACTGTAGTGGTTGCTCCCGTCTTATTATCAAGAATGGTTATATTAATTCCATCGGTGGCATTGCCTATGTCGATCTGATAGTCTCCCAGGACATACGTGCCCTCTTCCAGCGCTTCCTCGCCAAACTGGCGGGTAACAATCTCTCTTGAAAGGCGGCTAAGGATCTGGCGGTTTAAACTTTCGGCAAAGCTCTGTGCCGGATCACTTAGATAACCCAACCGGTCATCCTCTTCAACCGGCGCTTTATAGGTATCCTGAGCCTCAGCAGAGCTTAACATCCATTGATAATTGAAGTTATTTCCACCAAATGCAGGATTTTTGGGCGTATATACCAAATCTTGCGCAATGGAAGAAAATGAGAAAAAAAACAATAAACTTGCTGTCATTAATAAAAATCCTGGAATCTCGAGTTTCATCCTTTATTAATTTTGGTTTGTTAATAAATTCCTGTCCCTGCACGGTCCTCACCTTCCAGTTGCCGCATAAGATCCTCATAATTGGCCAGGTAGAGCTGAGTGCGCGATACTGCATAATCGGCAAGCTGTTCGATGATATCGGCCCTGGGCTGCAAGAAAGACTGAAATACCGTTATGTCATTAATTTTAATTTCAATTTGTGTTGTTGTAAGCCGGAAAGGATTTTCAATCACGTAAATGGAATAATTACTTGCATTTTCGGGAGCTTCCCATTGGCTGTAAAAATAATCAAAAAAATCTCTGCCTCTTTTTGTCTTTGTCTCATCAAAAACCAATCCGTCAATTTCAATATCGGCACCCGTTGTTTTCCGAACCTCGGCATCCAAAAATTCCTCCACCAGCTGTTGAAAACTTTCAGGTGCTTGTTTTACTTTTGAGCTATCCTTTGCTAGATCAAGGGTATCCTGCTGAGCCCCGATCATGGGGAACAAAAATAACAATATGCCCGTTGCAAAAAATACCTTCATCAACATCACCTTTTCAATGGAAAGCCAAAAGCCGAGGTAGATACTTCCACCTCCATCCCTCCACCAATACCAGATTCCTGTTCGATAGAAATAGGAGCGGTATAGGAATCAAAAACAGCCTCCACCCTCAGATCATTGCCCGTCTGTTTGACCCTGGCTCCTGCAGGCCATTGATCTTCCCAGGATCCATTTCCCACTACGCCCAAATGAAGAATGTTGTTTCTTCCTTTCTGCTGCAAAAGCGCCCCTTTCGAAATCGCGCTTCCGTGTTCGCTGT
>CAZQOV010000109.1:0-10884 GCA_964595055.1 uncultured Bacteroidaceae bacterium
AACATATTTCCTGGTAATTCCGGGAAGAATACGTTCCGGTTTTGTAGTTATGATCTCATTGTTTTGAATAAAAAATAAATTGGACTGGCTGCCTTCAGTAATGATGCCATCATGATTCATCAGGATAATTTCATAAACGTGCTTTTGTTTTTTGAGTTCTTTAACCTTCTCTTTAAACAGAGGCCTCCAGTTTTTTAATTCAGGATTGGGTCTTTCCTCCTCCATTAAAAGAGTGTCTACTCCTTTTTTGTAATCATTTTCAGAAGGGTATGAGTACGTAACGGGGTAAATAATAAGAAAGCAATCATCTTGATGATTATAATGGTAAACAATTTTAATGTTTCCGGATTGTTGATCATTTTTTTGAATAAGCGTTCTTAACTTCAACTTCAAGGCTTCGGTATGGCAATGAAAGTTGATATTTTTTCCTTTCAGGGAGTGAGAAAAACGCTTACAGTGGTCTTCCAGAAAAAGCGGGATATAATCCACAACCCTCAATACCTCATAAACATTGATGCCCTCTTTAAGAAATGCTTCATCAAAATTTTCGGCCGGCAAAAGAGCGTCATCTTTTAAAAAAAAAGAGTCATTTAATTCAGATTGTTGGATCATAACAGGCAAAGAAACAAAAAATGCCTTTAAAAAGGAAGCAGAGATTTACCAATAGGTATTTCTCTGCTAACCAGGCTTCAATTCGCCTCCCGGCAGAATTGTTTTTTATTCGTATCGCAAAGATTCAACAGGCTGTAATTTTGAGGCTTTCATTCTCAGAGTTGGCCCCAGAAGGATTTGATTAACAGCAAATTCATTGGTGGTTTCAATATCGGAGGTCCTGAATACTATAGAAATATCTTGTGTTCGAATCATAACATCAGGGTTTGAGACTTTATCATTGGACGATCCGGCTTCAATTAAGTTACAATCTGTTGAATAATTTGAGGAAAAAAATATTCATTTTGGATTGTTATTCTCATTGGTTCCGGGGGAAAGTAAATTTATCTGTCAAGACACATTTTTTCCCGTTTTATCAAATTTGATCTCCAATTCTATTGCAGTACCCAAAAGAAATATTTAATTTGTAATTTCATTAACTTACCAAAACATTACCAATGCAAAAACTGGTTTTCTTTGTGGATGATGACAGGATGATTCTTAATTTGCTGGAATATACCATTAATAACCGTGAAGATTGTGATATTATGACCTTTCAGTCAGGAGAAGCATGTCTTGATAATCTTTATCTCAATCCGGATTTAATCATTCTCGATCATGTATTCAAATCGGACCAGGACAATCCCCTTAACGGGCTTCAAACCTTAAAAAAAATCCGGGAAATTCGACAGGATATTCCCGTATTGATCCTGAGCAGCAGGGAAGATCAGGAGCTTAAGGATGAGTTTTTAACCGCAGGAGCCGCTGGTTATATACCGAAAAATGATTATTTTATCGATGTACTTATGGAAGCTGTGAATAAACAGTTATAATTGCTTCACAAGCCTGGAGGTTAAAAAAATTAGGACGAAGTTTATCGTCCATCCATATCCTTCAAAAAAATTGTTGCTCAAGGAATTCGACAAAAAACAATTTGTTATATAAATATTAATTTATACTTTTGCACCACTAAAAAAATTGACGTGGCGAGTTTGATTGATGAATATCTTATCCCCTTTCATGGATTGAAAGAAGGGATTTATGATTACGAATTTGATGCTGGGAATGATTTTTTTGAGTTATTTGATAATCCGGATATCAAAGGAGGAGATGTAAAGATTAATCTGAATTTGAATCGTGGTGTACGATTTCTCGAGTTTAAATTTAACATAACCGGATTTCTGGTGATATTGTGTGACCGTTGTTTGGAATACTTTAATTTTAAAGTGGATACAGAGAACGAACTTATTGCCAGGTTTGGAGAGAAGCATGAAGAGATTTCCGACAGAGTCATTATGATACCCAGAGAGGAGACCCGGTTTAATGTCGCTCAATATATCTATGAATTTTTAGCTTTGTCTCTGCCTATACAAAGAATTCATCCGGATGATCCAGACGGAAGTTCCGGATGTGATCAGGAGATGATAACTAAACTTGAAAATCTTAAACCGAGAGAAAAAGAAAAAACAGATCCCCGTTGGGACGCATTAAAGAATGTAAAATTTAAGAAATAACATTTTAAAAAATGGCACATCCAAAAAGAAAAACGTCAAAAACAAGACGTGATAAAAGAAGGACTCATTATAAAGCTGAAGCCCCTACATTGTCTACTTGCCCAACTACTGGTACTATACATAAAAGACATAGAGCTTATTATGTGGATGGGAATCTGTATCATAAGGGCAAGCTTGTCATCGATAAGGAAACGGATATTCTTTAATAGCTTCCCAGACCTCCTGACTTGATATGCGAATTGGGATAGATATTATGGGGGGGGATTTCGCCCCGGAGTCTACCATAGCAGGGAGTATTCTGGCTCGTAAGGAAATTCCTGATGATATTGAACTAGTACTCTTCGGGGATAAAAACCTGATTGCCAGGCATCAGGAATATAAAGGTCTTCCTTTCAGGGGAATGGATATATTCCATTGTCATGAGGTGATCGAAATGAGTGATCAGCCTCATAAAGCTTTTCTTCAGAAAAAACAATCTTCAATTAATCAGGGCTTCCGCCAATTACGTGCCGGAAATATTGATGGATTTTGCAGTGCCGGAAATACCGGTGCTATGATGGTTGGTGCTACCCAGGTGATTAATCCCATTCCCGGAATTATACGACCGGCAATCGCTGCTGCCATTCCTAGCCTGACAGGGAAATATTCGATTTTGCTTGATGTGGGAATTAATCCTGATAGCCGCCCTGACGTCCTCTACCAATATGGAATAATCGGAAAAGCTTATGCTAAAAGCATGAATGGAGTACAAGAGCCCAGAGTGGGACTAATTAACATTGGAAAAGAGGAAGAGAAGGGAAACCTGACAACAAAGTCTGCTTACCAGTTGATGAATGATTCCGATGATTTCTTATTTGTCGGAAATATTGAAAGTAACGAGATTTTTAACGATCCCGGAGCCGAAGTATTAGTTTGTGATGGGTTCGTCGGAAATATAATACTGAAAGAAGCAGAAGGATTCTACCAGGTAATAAAAAAACGAAAAATTAATGACGATTTCTTTGAATTGTTTAATTTTGAAAATTTTGGTGGAACCGCCATCCTTGGAATCAATAAACCTGTGGTAGTAGGACATGGCATTTCAAATGAAGTTGCGATTAAGAACATGATTCTACATACCTGGGAGGTATCAAAGAATAATCTTGTAAGTCATATAAAAGAAGCAATCGAAAAATGGGAAATCTCAGAGCGGCAATAACAGGAGTGAATGGCTGGGTGCCGGAGTACCGGTTAACAAATGATGAACTGAGTACAATGGTTGACACATCCGATGAATGGATAATGCAAAGAATTGGCATTAAAGAAAGACGAATTTTGAAGGAAGAGGGAAAGGCTACGTCTGATATGGGTGCCGAAGCTGTAAAAGGTTTGCTTAAAAAGACCAATACATCTCCTGAGGATGTTGATCTTATTGTTGTGGCCACCATTACACAGGATATGGACTTCCCGTCAACTGCTAATCTGGTGGCCTATAAAAGCGGGCTTGTTAATGCCTGGGGTTTTGATCTTGCTGCTGCCTGTTCAGGGTTTTTATTTGGTCTTGAAACCGTAAGCCGGATGGTGGCTTCCGGAGCGTATAAAAAAGCCATATTAGTAGGCGCTGATATGATGTCGTCCATTACCGACTACTCCGACCGTACTACCTGTCCCTTATTTGGCGATGCCGCCGCTGCTGTTCTTCTTGAACCCGCAGAGGATCAAAACATCGGCGTGATTGATCATATGCTGCAATCCGATGGAAGCGGAGCCAGGTATTTGTACAAAAAAGGCGGAGGTTCTTTACATCCTGCCTCCCACGAAACCGTTGATAAAGGATGGCACTATGTTTACCAGGAAGGCCAGGCTGTCTTTAAAGTTGCCGTTTCAAAAATGGCCGATATCTCGGTTGAGATCATGAGCAGAAATAACCTTTCTCCTGAAAGTAATCTATGGCTCGTTCCGCATCAGGCAAATATGCGCATCATTGAAGCTGTTGCCAGAAGAATGGGACTTCCCAGAGAAAAAGTCATGATCAATATAGAAAAATACGGAAATACCACTGCAGCAACCATTCCTCTTTGCCTCTGGGAATGGGAAGACCAGCTCAAAAAAGGTGATGACCTGATTCTTACTGCTTGGTGGAGGCTTTACCTGGGGTGCTATTTATCTCAAGTGGGCCTACGACCGTTAATTGAAGAATGAGGGTGATGGGTGAAAAGTGATGAGTGATCGCTGGTAATCCATAATCAATGAGATCATTCCGAAACGTTTATTACCCTAATTGCTCCCACCTATATCTCTGTTCCCCTTGGCGTTCACCAATTACCCTTCACCGTACTCCTTCATTCACTCTGCAAAATATTTATTATCTTTGAACGTTAAAGTATTTTCAGACCTTTAAAACTAAATTATAAACATGGCTAAAAATATAGATGTGGATAATCAGACAATCAACCTGATCGGATCAGGCACTTCAATCGAAGGGAATGTGACTTCAAACGGAGATATTCGGGTAGACGGAACACTGAAAGGAATATTAAATACCAAGGGAAAGGTAATTGTAGGAGAATCCGGAAAAATTAATGGAGAAGTTCATTGTAAGAACTTTGAGGTGGAAGGAAGCATTGACGGGAAAGTTTTCACTTCTGAGTTGCTTTCACTCAGGGCTAAATCAAAATTGACCGGTGAGATCACTACAAACAAACTTGCTATAGAGCCCGGAGCGGTTTTTACGGGAAAATGTGATATGACCGGATCAAATCAACCAGTATTTGAAAAACAAGAAGGATCAAAAGGAAAAGAAAAGTAAATATTCCGGTTTGGAAAATTATGCCAAGTATTCCGGAATAGCTTTTCAGATGATTGTGATCATCCTCTTGGCGGTTTGGGGTGGACTGAAGCTTGATGAGAAATACCATGAAGGAGAACCTCTTTTTATTATTATTTTCTCAATTCTCGGGGTTTTTTTCGCACTTTATGTGGCGTTAAAAGATTTCATTAATTTCGGAAAATAATCGTATTTGGTTGAAAATGAAGTAATGCAAACCTATAAAAGCCAAAGCTTTGAATTCTTCTTTAAAAAACTATTTGTTTCTTACCCTGATTTATCTCGCCCTTATCGGTATAGGCTATATTGGCACCACAATTCTGTCTGGTGAGATAATTTTCAGCCAAATTGTTGTTTTAATAACAGGGGCTTTTGCCATATCCATCATTTCTTCAATCGTTTTTTTCAAAGGACAAAAAAAAGAAGATAATAAAGGGATAATGCACACTCTGTCTGCGGTTGGCCTTAAATTTTTACTTTTTTTAGCACTTCTTGGCATTTTTGCCCTCCTTTTTAAGGAACTTTCCTGGGATTTTCTCGTAGCATATTTTGTTGCTTATTTAGCATTCACCATTTACCTTTTATTTACGTTTGTAAATATTTTGAAAAAGAAACATCAAAATAATTCTGATGAGAAAGGGAAGTAGATCTTATAACCCCGGAAAATTAATTATTATACTGAGTTTTTTGTTTCCTCTATACCTTAGCGCCGGTGAACAACCACAGCCTGATGGGAATAACCATCATCATAATCAGGAGGAAAATCCTCATAAAGCTCATGCCACTGAACACCAGGAATTTGTGCCTGGAGAATTCATAATCGATCACATTAAGGATCATCATGAATGGCATTTTATCACCACGCCGGAAGGTAAACATATTAGTGTTCCTTTACCGGTTATTCTCTATAGTAAGTATCAGGGGCTCCGGATTTTTATGTCTTCTAAACTGGCACATGGTCATGAACATATGAATTTTTATCTGGCTGGTGATGGAGAATACAAAGGAAAAATAGTGGAAAAGACAGAAGGGGGAGAGTTATATTTACCCCTTGACTTTTCAATTACTCAGGTGGTTGCCGCTATGATTTTCGCTTCCATCATATTGATGATCCTGTTTATCCGAATGGGAAGGATCTATCAAAAGAAAAAACTTATTGTTCCTTCAGGATTGAATGGATTTCTTGAACCCATGATCATCTTTATAAGGGATGAAATTGCCAAACCCAACATCGGAGATAAGAAATTTGAGAGGTTTATCCCTTACCTGTTAACGGTATTTTTCTTTATCCTGATAAATAACCTTATGGGTATTATTCCTCCAATTATTCCTTTCGGGGCCAATGTGACAGGGAATATCGCAGTAACTCTGGTCCTGGCGGTTTTTACCCTTATTATTACTCAGTTTAGCGGCACGAAAGACTATTGGAAACATATCTTTGCTACTCCAGGAGTCCCCGTGTGGCTTGCCCCGGTAATGATTCCAGTGGAGGTTATTGGTATTTTTGTGAAACCTTTTGCCCTTATGGTACGTTTGTTTGCCAACATAACCGCAGGGCATATTATTATTCTTAGTCTTGTATCATTGATCTTTATATTTAAAACCATTGCAGTGGCACCCGTGTCGATTGCAATTGTACTATTTATGAATATTCTTGAACTCCTTGTTGCTTTCCTGCAGGCCTATGTATTTACGCTGCTTTCTGCATTGTTTATCGGTCTTGCGGTAAAGGAAGAGGTACATGTATAATTGTTTAATTTAAATTTTAACTTATGACTGAATTAGCAGCAATTGGAGCAGCACTCGCAGTAATCGGTGCCGCCTGGGGAATTGGAAGAATCGGAGGTCAGGCCATGGAAGCAATCGCTCGCCAGCCTGAAGCCGCCTCAATGATCCAGACATCTATGATCATTGCATCTGCTCTTATTGAGGGTGTAGCACTCTTCGCAGTGGTAGTTGCTCTTGTAAAATGAGAATATCGGGTTGGTAACGATTGGTTATCAACCCGATTTTTTTTAAGCGAAATTAAACTTCACAGGAATTAACGGATAGGAAATACTAAAAAAAATTATTATGGATTTAATTACGCCGGGAATCGGATTAGTATTCTGGACTTTCATCATCTTTTTAATCTTGCTTTTTGTCCTGAGAAAATTTGCCTGGAATCCAATAAATAATGCGGTAAAAAATCGTGAGAATAGCATTCGCTCTGCACTTAAGGCTGCAGAAAAAGCAAAAACCGAAATGGAAAAGCTGAAAGTTGATAATGAACGTATCTTGCAGGAGGCCAGAAATGAACGCGATGCGATCATGAAAGAAGCCCGGGATGTAAAGGAAAAGTTTATCACTGAAGCCAGGGAAAAAGCCGATGAAGAAACGAAAAAAATGATCAAGACGGCCAGGCAAAATATTGAAAATGAGAAAGCCTCAGCCATCAGTGATGTCAAAGAACAAATAGCCAGACTTTCTGTTGATATCGCGGAAAAAATCCTCCGTGAAAAACTTAAAGATGAGAAAGAGGGGAGAGAATTGGCAGACAGGCTTGTAAAGGAAATTAAGTTAAATTAGTCTTGAGATAGATTGTTATGAACGACAGTCAAATATCCGTTCGTTATGCCAAAGCACTCTTTCTTTCTGCAAAGGAAGAAAACGTTCTTGAAGAGGTATTGAGAGACATGAAATTAATCCGGTCTTCAGTTGAAGTAAAAGGATTTAAGGAATATATTGAAAGCCCGGTTGCCAGGCTTTCGTCCAAACAAAAGTTAATACATGATGTATATGGGACCCTCATATCGGAACTCAGTTTAAGATTTTACGATTTGATCCTTACCAATAAAAGAGAAAATCATTTAATGGATATAATCCGAAATTTTATATCTCTTTACAGGGAAGAAAAGGGAATAAAATCGGCCAAACTTAAGCTGCCTTTTCAGATATCAGAGGATAGCCGGAAAAAATTTCTTGACCTGCTTGGAAATATCTATAAGACTCATATAGAAATGGAGGAAGAACTGAATCCTGATCTTATAGGAGGATTTATCCTGACCGTGGAAGATCAGCAGTTTGATGCGAGCATAAAAACAAGTCTGGCAAAAATAAAGAAGAATTTATTACAAACCGCAATAGAAAATTAGAAATAAACAATGGCTGAAATTAAACCTGCAGAAGTATCTGAAGTATTAAAGAAACAACTTCAGGGTTTAAAAACCGAAATTGAACTCGAAGAAATTGGTAGGGTTTTACAAGTGGGTGATGGCATTGCCCGTATTTACGGACTTTCAAAAGTGCAGGCCAATGAATTGGTCGAGTTCGATAGTGGGGTAATGGGAATAATCCTTAACCTCGAGGAAGATAATGTGGGGGCCGTACTACTGGGTTCTTCGGAATTAATTAAAGAAGGAGATACAGTCAAGAGAACCCGGCTTATCGCCTCCATTAAGGTAGGAGAGGGTTTATTGGGAAGGATCATTAATACCCTTGGAGAACCCATCGACGGAATGGGTCCGGTAGCGGGAGATAGCATCGAATTGCCACTGGAAAGGAAAGCCCCCGGGGTTATTTACCGGCAACCGGTGAAAGAACCTCTTCAAACGGGGATAAAAGCCATCGATTCCATGACTCCGATAGGAAGAGGCCAGCGTGAGCTCATAATCGGAGACCGTCAAACCGGAAAAACTGCTGTGGCCATTGATACAATTATTAATCAAAAGGAATTTTATGATAAAGGAAATCCTGTATATTGTATTTATGTAGCCATTGGGCAGAAGGGGTCAACCGTAGCCAACGTTGCGAAAACCCTCGAGCAATTCGGGGCTATGCCCTATACGGTTATCATCTGCGCAACTGCCTCCGATCCTGCAGCTCAACAATTTTATGCTCCTTTCGCAGGAGCTACCATAGGAGAATATTTCCGGGATACAGGAAGGCACGCATTGATCATTTATGATGACCTATCCAAACAAGCCGTTTCATATCGCGAGGTTTCCCTTCTTCTCCGGCGTCCTCCTGGACGTGAAGCATATCCCGGAGATGTATTTTATTTGCACTCAAGATTGCTGGAACGAGCGGCTAAGATCATTGAATCAGATGAAATTGCTCAGCAAATGAACGATATGCCGGAGGCTCTCAGGCCCATGGTGAAAGGAGGAGGATCCCTTACCGCACTTCCAATTATAGAAACTCAGGCAGGGGATGTTTCTGCCTATATACCTACCAATGTAATTTCCATTACCGATGGCCAGATCTTTCTGGAAACCAATCTCTTCAATTCCGGTGTGAGACCTGCTATTAATGTGGGTATATCGGTTTCCCGGGTGGGAGGAAATGCCCAGATAAAGCCGATGAAAAAAATTGCCGGAACCCTTAAAATTGACCAGGCTCAGTATCGTGAGCTTGAAGCCTTCTCTAAATTCGGATCCGACCTGGATGCTGCTACCCTTGCTGTGCTTAATAAAGGGGCAAAGAACGTGGAGATCCTGAAACAGGGACTGCATGAGCCCATGCCGGTAGAGAAACAGGTGGCCATTATTTATGTTGGGACCAGGGGGTTATTATCCAGGATTCCTGTCGACAAGGTTAAAGAATTCGAGAAAGAATATCTTGACCTTCTTGACCTTAAGCACAGAAATCTGCTTGACCAGATAAGAGATGGAATAATTAATGATGAAATTACCACAACAATCGAAGCGGTTGCAAAAGAAGTAAGATCAAAATTTGAAACAAAGTAATTTTATCAAATGGCGAATCTGAAAGAAATACGCACAAGAATATCATCGGTCACCTCCACCCGGCAAATTACCAGCGCCATGAAAATGGTGGCGGCAGCAAAGCTCAGAAAATCCCAGGAAACCATTACTCAACTTAGGCCCTATTCTGAAAAATTAACAGAGGTATTAAGAGCTATAAGCGATACACTGGTTCAGGATGAGGAAAATCTTTTTGTAAAAAAGAGAAGCGTTCAGAAAGCTCTTCTTGTGGTTGTTACTTCTAATAAAGGATTATGTGGAAATTTTAACTCCACAATTATTAAACAAACAACCGCTTTGGCCCAGACGAAATACCGGGATCTCCAAATGAATCAGTCCCTTGATCTGCTGATAATCGGGAAAAAAGCCTACGACCATTTTAAAAAAAGGGACTTCACTATCTATAAATCAGATAATGAGATAATTGACCACGTTAATTATGAGGGCACCTCCAAACTGGCTGAAGAAATTATACACTTATTTCTTTCAGGAACTTACGATCATATAGATATCGTATATAATCAGTTTATTAATCCGGCTGTACAAAAATTAAGGGTTGAACAATATTTGCCTATGGTGGTTGAAAAACCGGAAGAAGAAGCCGTTCCTTCTACTTTTGTCGATTATATTTTTGAACCCTCAAAGAAATACATTGTTGAGGAGCTGATCCCTAAAAGCTTGCGGCTTCAATTCCACAAAGCTTTACTTGATTCCAGTGCTTCCGAGCATGGAGCCAGAATGACTGCAATGCATAAAGCTACGGACAATGCTACGGAACTTTTAAAAGAACTCCGGCTCGATTACAACAAAGCACGTCAGGCCAGCATTACCAATGAAATCCTTGAGATCGTTTCCGGGGCGAATGCACTGGAAGGATAGGGGAGAGGGGAGAGGGGAGAGGTGATCGGTGATCGGTGATCGGTGATCGGTGAACGGTGGACGGTGGACGGTGAACGGTGGACGGTGGACGGTGAATGCTTTTATCTAACTAAATCCTGTAAAGAACTGACATATTGCAGCATAAACATTCAACAACTTCCTTACACTCAACTGCCATAATTCATTGAAAATACTTCCGTATTATGAGATCAAACCGATCACCAATCACCGATTACCGATTACCGATCACCGATTACCGATCACCGATTACCGATTACCGATCACCGAT
>CAZQOV010000110.1:0-10822 GCA_964595055.1 uncultured Bacteroidaceae bacterium
CATGTAGAGGCTTTTACAGATCGTCCGATCTGGCCTCAGGGATTGAATTCTCCTGAAAACGGAATGTGGGTACCTGATACCCTCGACTGGGATCTTTTTGTTGGTCCTGCAAATATGAAACCTTATCATGAAATTTATACTCCCTGGAACTGGCGCGGATGGTGGGACTTTGGAACCGGAGCTCTTGGTGATATGGCCTGCCATATTCTTCATCCTGTTTTTGTTGGGTTACAGCTTGAATATCCTGTAGCCGCACAGGGGAGTTCAACACTATTGCTTACTGAAAGTGCTCCCAATGCACAAATGGTGAATATTATCTTCCCTGAAAGAAAAGCGCCCAGAAAATGGAAAATTAAATTACCTGAGGTTAAGGTTACCTGGTATGATGGCGGACTCCAGCCCGAAATGCCCGAAGGATGGCCTCCCGGAAGGGAAATGAACAATGCCGGAGGTGGCGCTATTTTCCATGGAACAAAAGATAAATTGATTTGTGGATGTTATGGCAAGGATCCATGGTTGCTTTCAGGACGTACTCCTGATGCTCCTAAATTCCGACGCAGGGTAGAACGTTCACACGAACAGGATTGGATCAGGGCATGTAAGGAAAGTCCGGAAAACCGCACGCCTACCTCTTCCCCTTTCAGTGAAGCCGGACCCTTCAATGAAATGGTAATCATGGGTGTTATGGCTGTAAGATTACAGGGGCTCAACAAAATTCTTCAATGGGATGGCGAAAACATGGAATTCACTAACATTAGTGATGAAGAAACTCTCAGGACGGTAATAAAAGACGGTTTTGAAATTCATGATGGCCACCCGACCTTTGCCAAGGTTGAGACTGATCCCTTCAATGCTAAAGAATTTGCTAAAGAACTTGTGAAACACAAATATCGGGATGGCTGGAAGTTGCCCGATATGCCTGCATGATGTTCTTCTTGTAAACCATAAATTTATGAATAGCCATTCAAACTAAGGATGGCTATTTTTTTGTTTGCTGATCATTCGGCATTCCTTACTCATCGTAAATTTAATACCTTTGTGAATGGGGAAACACATAATCCGGATGAGCAGGAAATTCTTGAAGAGCCAGCCGGGATTAAGGTTTACCGGCCCTGGTCATTCAATTACATGACAATCATTCAAATTATGGATTTTTATATAAAATACAAGCGTAGGATTTTCACCCTGAGGGTTGGTAGTTTTATGCTAATTTTTGTGTAATTGCCAGGATCACGAGTTCATCCTGTAACCACAAAACAGAATCCGGGCAAGCCGGACTTCCAAAGAATGGCATGAAGCAGTTTTGACCGGAAAGAATGATTCTCTGGAACTCTGTGACCTCAGTAATGATCCCGGTGAAGCGATGAATCTTGCAGATGGTTTAACGATTTTTAGAGATAGCCTTTATGTTGAAATGAAAAAGAAAGACAGAGGTGAAAATGCCGGTAATCAATATTCCGCAGAACTGAACATTAGGAAAAGTTGCCCTGGAGACTTTAGCTTTGAGAAGTGAATCCTAACCTCCTTTTGATTGTTTACAGGTAGATTTAAATAATAACATTGTATGATGTGAAAAAACTTAATTAAAGAATTATTTTTGAAAAAATTATTCAGGATGAAAGCTGCAGTTTTAAGCCGGTATAATAAATTAGAGTATAAGGAAATAGATACGCCCGCGATGAAGGAGGATGAAGTGCTGGTGAAAGTAAATTACGCCAGTATTTGTGGTTCTGATCAGCATCTTTATAAAGGAGAATTCCATCCGCGAACAAAGCTGCCTTTTGTTCCGGGACATGAATTTGCCGGGGTAATTGCTGATACCGGAAAAAAGGTAAAAGGATACCAACCGGGAGAAAAGGTAACCGTTGATCCTATCATACCATGCGGAGAGTGTCCGGCTTGCATACGGAAGCATTTTCCTGCCTGTACTTCACTTAAACTTGTGGGTATTGATCTGAATGGCGGGTTTGCTGAATATATTTCCGTAAAACCGGAGATGATATTTAAATTGCCTGAAGAAATTGACGATAAGCATGCAGCTCTTGTTGAATTGCTATCCATCGGTTTTCATGCTTCCAGGCGTTCAGGACTTTCAAAGGATGATGATATTTTGATCTGGGGTGCAGGTAAGGTGGGTAACGCCATTCTTCATGCTGCAAAGACAATCACCACAGGAAACATTATTATGGTGGATATTCTGGACGAACGATTAAGCCTTGCCAAATCTGCTTTTCCAGACATCAAAACGCTGAATGCAGGGAAAGAAAACCCCGTAGACTTTATTCAACAAATAACTCATAACAGAGGAGTGGATATTGCATTTGAAGCAGTTGGCCATTTTCATGAGATTCCCGGAAGATATAATCCGGTACGATCGTGTGTGCATTCGATACGGGGAGGGGGAGTTGTTTGTACTCTCGGGCTCAGTGATGAACCGGTTGATCTTTTAATGAAAGAACTGATCTGGAAAGAAGCCAGGATAATTGCTTCCCGGGTAAGTCATGGAGAATTCAGGGATGCCATCGAAGCATTGAAAAATGGGAAGCTTGATCCTTCGGCCATGATAACCGGAATGATGGATCTTCAAGATGCGGATAAAGCCTTTCATTTGCTGGAAAATAACCCGGAGAAGCAGTTGAAGATCTTATTGAAAATTCCTTAGGAAACTACCTGCCCCCAAAACTATTTTACAGTCCATTTTAAGGCATTCTCAACCAATACTTTAAAATCTTTATTCTGATAGGCCTTTTGTCATGGCCGAAGATCAGGTACACGATTTTGGCACCATTAAAACGGTTGGTCCAGCCAATAACGGGATGGCAATTTGGACTTCTTCAATACTATCAAAAAAGGAGAAAAAACTCAGTGGTGTCGAATTAGGGCTTGTTCATGAATTTTCCTACCCGGGATGTGATGGAATGCAAAAGGTTGATATCAGAGGAATCTATCGTTGAAAATCGTTCAAGTATTCTGGTGTGAAGGGGAGAATCTGGTTTTATGTCAATTTTAATGAGAAGATTCCTGATTCTTTCTTTTAATTGGGCATAGCTTTCCTGTGAAACTTTTTCGGCCTTCTGATTCCCGCTTGTTTGTAAATTTGATAATTCATACGCATATAACATTACAGATTGCCCGAGATTTAAGGATGGATAAGTTGTTTTTAGGGGAATGGTTGATGCCGTATCACATTTAAGTAAATATTCATTTGGCAGACCGGATTCCTCTGTGCCAAAAAGCATGGCCACTTTTTTTAGATTTTCTTTTTTGCCATCTATTGTTTTTCGGATTTCCGGGGGACCAGGATAATCTTCTTTTGCGCTTCTCTTTTTTGCAGTAGTTCCGATAAGAAAATCAATGTCCTTCACAGCCTCTTCAAAATCCGAAAAAACTTCTGCCTTTTCAAGAATATCATTGGAGCCATGGGCCAGCATCAGTGCCTCCTCCGACAGGTGGTCACAGGGATCGATCAGACGTAGCCGGCTAAACCCCATGGTTTTCATGGCTCTTGCGGCAGCCCCTACGTTACCGGCAACAGCAGGTTTGTATAATATAAAGATTAATTCCATTTGTCAGGGTTAAATAGTACAACTGCCTGCCCGCTGGGATCACGATAATCGGGATGGCTTAAGAAAGGCTGCAGAACTTTGGATAGTTGGAACGACATCAGATAAATAATTTTCAGCCTGAGAGAAATCTTATTTGTCTGAAGGAACCAAAAGCAAAGCATCTGCCGTAACCGGATAGGCATTTTCTTCCGCGTAAATCCTGACATAGTCTCCGTCCTGAAATTCGAATGTACCCAGATCAACCCAGTCGTAGTTATGTTTTTCAAAATTATACCTTCCTACCGATGTTTTATTCTTTGTTTTCACCTCTATCTTTACATCAGTAGCAAACTGATCAATATCTTCATCTCTCCTTCCTTTTTTTGGCACATACAGGTAAGCCTGATATTTTCCTCCTTCTTCAGGCATATCTGGCGTATAGGTAAAAAAGGAAGCTTCACCTTCTGGCATCCAGATGAGATGATCGGCCTTGTATTGACCCATCCAGGTGGTCTTTAAGGTCCAGTCCCCTTCAAAGTCCACTTCTTCCAGATCTGAATTATCGACTAAAATGTCGGGTTTTGTTTTATTCTGAAGGGGATCGGTTTGGAGACGCCTCACAAGCTTTTCGACTTTTACTTCCTGTATATTCTTCTTAGCATCAATGGCCATGGAAGAGGCAAGTCCACATACCTGTCCGAGAACCATGAAAACCGGTTCCATTCTTATGGATCCAAAGGCTATGTGTGAAGCAGAAAGACAAACAGGAACGCTAAGGTTTTTACATTCCTCTGATTTTGGTACCAGGGCTCTGTAAGAAATATCATAGGGTGGGAAATCACCAATTTGTACATCTCCTTCATTCTTAACCATGCCATTTACCACTATTCGCTGACAATTATGGGAATCCATGGTGTAAGCAGCAAGCGCAATTCCGTCATTCACGGTACTATCGCCAAGGCAGTTGTGCTCAGTCATGATATACTCGCCTATCATTCTCCTGGCTTCTCTCACATACATCTGATGGGGAAAGTAATTGTTATCCACAAACTCATCTGCAGCCCATCCCCATTCCCCCATCTGTTTCCTGATTTCCCTGGTTACTCCGGTATCATTTGCCAGGAAGTAGAGTAGGCCTTTGGTGTAATTTTCCACTGCAAGGGCAATACTATCCCGGGTTTTATAATCCGCTTCCGGGTAATCCCAGTTCATGCCGATGGCATCGGTAGACATAGGTCCTTTATTGTTTATATCCGTTTTCCCATTTGGCATAGGTGAGATAATTAGATAGAACTGTCTGAGGCTTTGTGTCAATCCTCTTTCTTCTCTTTGTTGAATTACTCTTCTCAGCAATTCATATGTTGAAGGATCATAATCCGGCGGCATTGTAAATGGAATCATATTGGTGGTATCTCTTGTCAGGCAGAGGCGGTAGTTGTAAGCCTGTACAAGGCTGTCTCCCGTGCCCCGGGGTTGTAGTTCCCTTTCCTGAATTCCCCAGCAAAGCCCACTGGAGGAGTCTCCGGGAACTATATAGGGATCAATACCATCGGGAAACTGGTGAGTTTTTCTCATCTGAACACCATTATAGTTTTCACCGTATTGATCATTCGATTCACGTCCTACTGTGTAGCTCACTCCGGCAAACGCCATAAGATCTCCTTCATAGCTGCAGTCAATAAAAAACCTTCCGGTATAGCTTTTCTTTTCTTCGGGATTTGAGGATCTTTCCAGATGAATGGATCTGATTTTTTTTCTTCTCACATCAGTGCCGGTTATTCTGTGATCATAAAGAACGACCACATTTGATTCCTCAATAAAACCTTGAAAAATTTCTTCTGCTACATGTGGCTCAAACCTCCAGGCTTCCAATTTTCCGTAATGATCTCCCAGGCGCCGGTAAAATTCTCTGGCTATTCCGGTTACAGCATGTTTATTGCCTATGTCAGTCTGACCCAGACCGCTGCTGCTGAGTCCTCCAAGGTGGAGCCCCGGTTCGATCAGTAAAACTTTCTTTCCTTCACGTTCGGCTGAACAGGCTGCAATCACTCCTGCTGCGGTTCCCCCGTAAACGATTATATCATAATCCCAGGCCGTATCGACGCAAGAGCTAATGCCTAATATTGTCAGAATAACTATAGAAACAGATCTCATAGCGGTGGTTTTTTATATTTTATTGATTTGTTATCTCTAAGCTTCATTGCATCGAATGACTGTTACACAGGTGAAAAAAGTGGTCATTACAAGTGGTAGAATCTTCGTTTACGTCTTTCTTTTACGTTTTGGTTTTTAATGTTGGTAATTTCTGAATATTTTTGGAGAAAAGGAAATATGCGAAGAGATTTTGAGAGAATAGTTGAACATCAGGCAGAGGACCACGGAGGGTGAGAATAGTTGGGGGTTATGGAGTCGCTTGTTCTGTGGGGGGGTACAGGGAAGAATTTTGCACAGAGGGCACGGGATAGTCACAGAGGACCCACGGAGGAATATGGAACAGCAGAGAGTGCTCTAAACACATAAAAGTCAGAAAAAATGCTCAAAAAAGTTGTCTTTACATCGTTTATCTTATTATTATTAACCTCCTGCTCCATGAATGAAGCAAAACAGATCCATCAGGCTGTAAAATATCAGTTGAAACATTACCCTGCATCTCATCTGAAAGATATTTACAAGAACTTTTTTCAGGATTTTTACGGACCCGGTCATCTTCTGCAAAATCCTGAAGCATCACTAAATTATCTTCAGAATGAGTTAAAGGAAGTAGATAGCTGTACCCTTCATAAACCCGTTGAAGGAACAGGATATAAAAATAATTTTGTCAGGGTGGATCTTTGTCTTATCACACGAGGTGAAATCTCACTTGCAGAATTCAGCAGGCTCTTTCTTGAGAGTGCTGAAACATTTAAAATCCCGGAAATCGAAGAATGGCAGGAAGAATGGGATAAGATCCTTAAGGTAATTGAAGAGATGGATGTGGAGATTGAGAATTTTAAAGAAGATAAAGCCGAATTAGCAAAAATGCTGGAAAGGAATGAATATGTGGTTCATCATAGTGATGCTTATATTGAAGCGTATGATCCGCATTACCGGATAATAAGAAAAGAGTTGATGGATTGAGAAGGGGTTTAAAGGTTTATGGTTCCTGCCTGCCGACGCACTGGCCTATGCTTCGGCAGGCGGACTGCATAACCGCAAAACTGCACACCTCGTCCGCCGCAGCTCCGACAGCTATCGGAGCGAAGGAGGAACTCTTCAAAACGCTATCGTTTTTGTCTCCTTCGGTTTCTTATTGAACGGCTTTTTCGCCCCGGCTGCAACCGGATAAACATTCAAATGTGCCTTCTTCGCCTGTTTGTAAAGTTTTTCATAGGGTTGGTAAAGAATATCATTAAATCCTATGTTGTAATTTTCCCCATCATACCTTCCCATTATGGGCTGGTCCATCCACTGGAAGTAATGAATGCCGATCATTTCAGGTCTGTGAAATCCTTGTTCAAGGTAATAACGGTAAGCTATTCCTCTTTGCCTTTGATTTTTAACTCCTTTAAGTCCCGTGGAGGGCAGGCCTCGGTCGGTAGCTCCAAAGTGAAATTCACCAATCATGACAGGCTTGCCCGATTTTTCGTAGATCTTTTTTGTTTCCGGGGGAGCTGGTGAATGATATCCATTGATGGAAAAAACATCGAAAGATTCTCCGGCAACATATAAAAGCTCACTGCTTATGTAGGCATATCGCATACCCAGGTTGAGGTGATTGGGTGCCACCTTGCGGGTTTCTTCACTTATTACTTCCACATATTTTCTGACCATATGCTCGCTGAATTCCCATAGGTCTGAGCGGCAGGTATCAGAAGGATATTCTTTCAATCTAAGATTCAGGATGTCGACAAAACTTTTGAATTCCACATTCCAGTGGGATGAAAGGGAGTCAACAAGGACATACTTTTCTTTCAGCCAGAGGGCAAGTACTGCTTTGGTATACGAAAAGCGGTTGACAGCGAGCATTTCATACGCTATATTTTTTCCACCAAAGGCCCATTGGGGTTCATTCCTAAGGAAGTAGCCGATCATATAGGGATCATTCTTGTATTTTCCCAATTGTGAGGCAAATTCAATCGCTTTCATCCGGTATTCCGGGGAAAAAACATCAGGAAAATCCCGGAAGAGCTTGACCGGGGTTTGGGGGAATTTATCCAGCTGTAATACATAGGGCATGTCGGATTGGGTCATAAAATTTTTTTCCGCCCAATTTCCTATGGTGTTGAAATTTCCAGAGGTAAGCCGGTTTTTTGTGATTGCATACCATTGTTTTCGCCAATCTTCACCAAAAGCTTTGATAAGATTTACCCGGAAGAAATCCAGCATTTCAAGATTTTTTGTTTCACTGTATGCATGCCTCATTTTTCCGGTTTTCCCGGGAATGTAGGAGTAGAACTGTTCATTTCCTTCGAGGACTCCGGGTACTCCCGGGTCTATAACATCCATGCCTATGCTCAGAAAGGCATATCCATGTGGATCAACAAACCACCACCGAATGCCGTCATGATGAGTGTGAAAAAAACCTGTTGAATCAAATCGCAGTGCCTTCCAACCTCCGAAATCTGAAAATTCCTCCGGATAGTTAACTTCTTCCTGAGCTTTGCTTTCCAGGGTTTCAAAATGCGCTTTCCAATCCTCTTCTGACTGGATTTTCCCTTTCCAGTCTTTCACCATCCATTGACCGTATGGGTCAACTATCCTGGTTTCCTCCAGCATGTCGAAATCTGGCAATTGGGTTGATATAAAACCGTCAAATATTCGGATTCCGTTTTTCTTATGGGCAGAACCTGCATATATTTTTATTTTGCCCAGTTCTTCAAAATGAATTCGATTACCGAAAACCACTCCTTTCATTTGTCGGGGATACCGTGGAATAAAGATTTCCTGTCCGTCAAAATAGCTGAAAGGAAAAACCAAATAGGTACGCAGGTTGGGTAGCAATCCGATTTTTGCGCTAAGTGCAGGGTGTTCGGCTATTCCGTCTTCAGAATTATCTTTTTTGTAAAACTCAAGGTAAATGATTCCGCTTATATCTTCGTTTTGTTCACATTCCATTATGAGGTATTTGTTTTCTGAAATGGAGTTTAGTATCCCGGGATCTGTTACTTCAATTATATCCCTGGATGTCCTAACACTCAGGATCATATTATCCTTAAGTCCGAGATCGGTTATTTCTGAACGTTGAGTTCCCTGAGCATTAAGAGAGCAGTGGATTAGTAGGAAAGATGTTAAAATTGCTAAAATCATTTTAATAAAAGGGGAATTCATCTGGATAACTTTTCTGTTCTTTGAATTTGCAAGATAGTGATTAAATGGGGGAAAACAGTACCCTATTGTCTTTAAAAGTTGGAAAAACAACTGGGAAAGATGATCCAGGTACTTTAAGTATCCAGAGCAAATACGACGGTTGGTTTACACAACCAATACCATGGAGGGATATCACCGAATGGTATGAAAAATCACCAAATCCAAAGGGGCTTTTACCTCAGAAATAGCGGCACTGAAACTCGTTTATATGGCAACGATGAACTTTCATAAAAAATGGCAGAATCGTATCTACGATTGGTCAAATATACTGAATCAATTAAGGATGATATAGGAAGACAGAATAATAAAGGATGACACACTTATTTAAACAATCCCCGCATAACTGCACAACTTATTCTCTTATTCCCAGAATCCAATAGTTCCCCTCACTGTCTCCCTTTCCTTCAACACCTCAAAACCTTTTATATCTTTTCTGTAACCCAGCACTTTTGGAACCTGCCGGCTATTATATTTCGACCACATGCCAAGGGTATAAGCTCCGACATCGTGGATGATTATGACATCACCCTCATCTACGCGCGGAAGTTCAATATCATGACCGATCACATCACCGGCAAAGCAAAGGGGGCCTGCAATGAAGTATTTTTCTTTTGGGAGATCATTTTTCAGGTTTCCATGGTTGTCCAGTACCGAAATCTCATGATGCCAGTCTTGCGGATTATAGCACTCTCTGAGCATAAAATCTGCTCCCAGATGAGACATAATGATGTTGTAGTCTTTTTCCCTCTTTACATACTCCACCTTCGAAGCAGCCCACCCGGTATTTGTATGGATGTATCTTCCAAACTCTGTTATTAGTTTGAGATCATCTGTAAAAAGGCCAGGGATATTATACTCAAGGCTTTTGCGGTAATCTGCCATGCCGACAGGAATTTTATCAAACTGGTATGAAACAGCCAGGCCTCCTCCAATATCCAAAAATTCGATTCTCCTTACCTGTTCTTCATTTTTAAGGACGCTATTGATTTCTGTTCCCAGTTCATAAACTACTTTGACCCCTTTTGTAAGCAGTTCAAGAGGCATTCCCTGCGAGCCAATATGCAGGTGAAGTCCCCGGAGCCAGGGATGCCTCAGGAACATATTTATGATCTTTTCACGGTTTGTGGAAATTGGGACACCGAATTTGGAGATATCTTCTGCAACGCTGGTGGATTTGATTGCCCCTGTACCTACCTGAGGATTTATCCTGAGACCAACAGGACTTTTAGAATCAATATCTTTATTAAGGGAAGCAATCCTTTCAATCTCATCAAAGGAGTCGGCATTTATGTGAATATCTTTTTGAAGTGCATACTCAATCTCTTCCATGGTTTTGCAGGGTGAATCGAATACGATCCTGTCTTCCGGAACACCACATTCCAGGGCAAGTATTAATTCCGGCAGGGTTGCAGCTTCCAGTCCGAAACCATGATCACTGATCTTTGATAATATTGACTGAAGTGGATTGGCTTTTATGGCAATGGCATGAAGCGTATCCTCCGGAAAATTTTCTTTAAGTTCTTTCAATCGTTCTTCAAGGAAATCAAAATCATAAAAGATGAGTGCGGTATCATCTTTTTTTAGGATCCCACGGGTTTTCAAAGCTTTTTTATAGATTCTGCTTATTTCTTTTTCACTTATGCGGTTTTTCATTTTTGTTATTTTATGGATCCGTAGCGTTTATTTTGTGCTGTCATTTTCAGGAAATAATCCAGTCTTTTACGGAATTCTTCAGGACGCATTCTTGCCCCTTCAATAAATCCGCACCGGATATTTTTATAATAATCGGGAAAGTTATTGAAGTTTTCCCATACTACAGGATCTTTTTTCAATTCTTCAAGTATATCGTCGGGAATTTCAAATTCTTTCAGGTAGGGAGTGCCATCTTTCTTATAGCTTAAATGCTTTTCTATACGATCCAGCCCTGCCTG
>CAZQOV010000111.1:0-10818 GCA_964595055.1 uncultured Bacteroidaceae bacterium
CTGCAATTTGGCTGAGAAAGTGTTGATCTTAACCTTCCGGCAAATGCCAGAAAGAGAAAAAATCATCCTATTCATATCTTAATGAACGGGCAGGGTTGGCAGTTGCTGCCTTGTATGCCTGAATGCTTACCGTTATTGTGGCTACCAGGAAAGATATTCCTGCCGAAACAATAAAGACCCACAGGTCCAGATCGGTTCGATATGGGAAATCCTCTAACCAATTGCTCATGATTTTATAGGCCGCAATCCATGCCAGTACGGTCGAGATTAACATTAAAACAGATATGTCTTTTAAGATCATTAGGATAATGTTTTGAATTTTGGCACCCATGACTTTTCTGATTCCAATTTCCCCGGTTTTCTTTTCTGTAGTAAACAGGGTGAGCCCGAAAAGCCCCAAACTGGCAATCAAAATGGCCAGTATGGAGAAGGTAAGAGAGATTCTTGCCGTGCGGATTTCTTCTTTATACAAACTTTCAAGTTTTTCATCCAGGAAGAAATAAAGAAAAGGTTCGTCAGGGAGAAATTCCTGCCAGGTTTTTTCAATCTGTTTAATGGTATTTCTGTAACTTTTTATATCTTTTGAAAGCTTAATGGAGATGAAACCACCCCAGTCCCACCATTCGTTCTTAAGAAGAAATATACCGGGCCTTATGGGTTGCCTTAAGGAGGCAAGGTGATAGTCTTTTACCACTCCAACCACCCTGATTTCTTCCGGCTCTTCATTAAAAAATCCCGGCATAATAAAAACCGTGTTCAGGGGATCCTCCAGATCAAAGTTTTTTACTGCCGTTTCGTTAATCACAGCTGCGGTGGAATCGGAGGAAAACTCACGGCTGAGAAAGCGTCCTTCCTTCAATTGAATATCATAAGTTTCAATATAATCATAATCGGTCCAATTTGTAATCATCAGATAGGTTTTGGCTCTGTCTCTTCCTTTGATCTGATAGCCGTTATCGTTGTTGATATACCCCGGATAAGCCGTTGAATTGCTGGCAATCTCTATCCCCGGAAGTTTTTCAATTTCCTGGATAAAGGTTTGTTTTTTTTCATCCAGCGGCCACACCCTGTCAATAACAAGTTGTTGATCTTTTGAAAATCCCATATCCTTGTTCAGCATGAAATTTAACTGATTGTACACTACAATGGTGCCGAAAATGATGATGATGGAAATGGTAAACTGAAGGATCACCAGGAGATTTCTCAGTTGACCCCCTTTGACTCCTTTTGTAACATTGCCTTTTAGTACTTCTGCCGGTTTGAAAGCCGATAATATAAACGAGGGATAACTACCGCTCAGGAGTCCTACAACTACAGCCAGACCAATGAGAGCCGGAATGCTATACCAATCAGAAAAATAATCCATGTTGAGATTCAGGCCAATAAGTTGATTGAAGTACGGCAAGAGCAGTTCAACCAGGATCAGGCCGAGAATTAAAGATAACAGACTTAATAATACAGATTCCCATAAAAACTGATTGACCAGCTGTTTTTTGGTCGAACCTACTACTTTTCTCATCCCCACTTCTTTCGCTCTGTTGGCTGATCTTGCTGTGGAAAGGTTCATGAAATTGATGGAGGCAATGACCAGAATCAAAACCGCAATGAAACTGAAAATTAGCAGGTATTTTTGATCATGTGTCGGCTTAAAGCCCCCGGAAATTTCATTATTAAGATGAATTTCTTTGAGCTCTTGCAGCATAATTCCGTATTCATTTCCTTTGTTCTCAAAATCTTCTATGCTAATCCCTAGGGCCTGCATCAGGTTATCCTGAATATATTTAAAACTTACCTCCTGCATTTTTTCTTCAACCACTAACTCATCCGCTCCTTCGTTTAACAGAAGATAGGTAAAAAGATTATTAGCAAGCCAGAAGGTGTTATTACTTTCTTCCAAACTATGGTAGGATCCCAGAGCATTGAAAAGCAAATGAGTATTTTCAGGGAGATCTTTAATTACTCCGGTAACACGATAGATAGTGGAATCCGCATTGATAGATACCGTTTTGTTTATGGGATCAGCATTCCCGAAGATCTTTTTTGCTGTACTTTCGGTAATCACCATGGTATTGGGTTCTGATAATGCCCTATCAGGATCACCCTGTACCATGTTCAGGTCAAAAATTCGGAAAATGGACGAGTCTGCATAGACAAAATGTTCTTCCAGGATTTTTTTGTTGCCGTATTTAATCACACGCTGTCCGGTTTCTTTCATCCGGCAGAATTCAGCCACTTCCGGTATTTCCTCTCTGAAAGCAGGCCCTGAGGGTACGGCGGAATAAGCTCCGTTGAGCTCTGTGCCCTCCAGCTTTCCCTGGATGTGAATCCGGTATATGCGATCCGAGTTTTTATGGTACTTATCATAACTCAGTTCACTGGTAATGAAAAGTAAAATAAGAACTGCACTGGCTATTCCTATCGATAAACCAAAAATATTAATGAAAGCATAAAGCTTATTCTTAGAAATATTCCGTAAAGCAGTTAGAATGAAGTTTTTTAGCATGGCGGTTAAACCTTTAATGTTTTGTGATCACTATCAAATTACGCACCATATTCGGTAAAAAACAGAAAATCAACACCATATTGCAATAGTGAAAGCGAATCCAGATGGTTAATACTGTACCAATTAGAACAGGAGTGTACGATATCGGACTTTTCAGACAAGGATAAAATCAGGGGATGAAGGAAAACAGAGAGCTTACTGCAGAGACTGACAATATCTCTCAAGAACATTCTCTGTATCGTATTAGAATGCCTGATAAAGATAGCTGATAAGGCAGGAATTCGCTTCAGCTGATGATGGTTAAAGTGGAGGTCCGGTAGCTATCCGAACAGACTCTCGACTCTATTGACAGATACTAATTAAGCTGAAATTGTACTTCAAGGTGATAGGAAGAAAAATTATTGTTGATTTTAGTAAATCTGTATTTCAGAGGTTTCCCGGAGATCTTGGCAATTTCAATAAGGCCAAGGCCTGCTCCACCTTTGTCAGAGAATTTTCCATCACAGATTTTTTCCCGGTAAAAAAGTTTTAATTCCTCAAGGCTTTTAGCATTTATCTGGTCCAGTCTTGTTTTTAATTCCGGTATATGTTCCTTTTTAATGGGATTGCTGCTCCGGATATAATAATGGCTTTTATTTTGCATGATACTGAATTCAGGGATGTAGTTTTGGACGAGGTATTTATTATCGTGGTATTCATCGCTGTATTTATAAATATTCTCCAGTATCTCAATCATTATTGATAGGATTTTTTTGTAGGCACCCAGATGCAAGCCATCCCTTCTCATTTTATGCTTTAACATGGTCAGAAGCCTTCCCACAGTGCTAAAGGTAAGATGTCCGGTATATTCAAGTATTATCTTTTGGTTACCCATAAAAAGAATAAAAATGACTTGGGGTCATCAATGGGAATACCTTCTGAAAATTCATGAAAACAGATCGGTCTTATCTTCTTGCTCAAAACCTGAATCTTCAGCAAGTTTGCTGCCTTTTCCGGCTTCGACTGCCAGACTGTCACATCGTTCATTTTCAGCAATATCCGCATGCCCTTTTATCCAATTAATTTCTACGTTGTGTTTTCTATAAAGTTCTAAAAATTGTTTCCACAGGTCAGGATTCTTTTTTGTTCGGAAGGCTTTTTTTTCCCAGCCCCAGAGCCATCCTTTGTTTACTGCATCTGAAACATAACGGGAATCTGTATAAATTTTCACCTTCGCATTTTCCCATTTAATGGCTTCAAGTCCCTTTATCACAGCCATCAGTTCCATTCGGTTGTTGGTAGTACGTTTAAATCCCATAGAAATTTCCTTGCGATGCTTTCCAACTTTCAGGACCACCCCAAATCCCCCCGGACCCGGATTTCCACTGGCCGCCCCATCGGTATACATAATTATCGTGGGCTTTTCCTGTTCATTCATATATGCATGAATATATAAAATATATCCCGGAGTGCCGGGAGTTTAACCTTCTTAACACTCCGGGATTTCTAAAGGTATTAAATTTCTCTCTGATCCACTAAAAAAATTATTCACTCAATTATGTTCATTTCTTCGACAAGGTGGGTAGCTCCGGCAAATTTATCAATGATAAAAAGCACATAACGGATATCTACATTGATGCATTTTTGCAGTTCATCTTCAAAAGCAACATCTCCACTCATGGCTTCCCAATTCCCGTCAAATGCAACTCCAATGAGTTCTCCACGGGAGTTAATTACAGGACTTCCGGAGTTACCTCCGGTAATATCATTATTGGTCGTGAAGCAAACCTTCATTATTCCTTGATCACCATATCTTCCATACTCTTTATTCTGGTATAAGTCTTTCAGTTTTTCACTAACCAGGAATTCTTCATTTTCCGGATCCTCTTTTTCCATAACCCCCCCGAGGGTCGTAAAGTGAGCATATTTTACGGCATCACGCGGATAATAATCGTCCACTGTGCCGTAGGTAAGTCTAAGCGTGGAATTCGCATCCGGATAAAAAACTCTGTCCTCCTGCATTTCCATCAGGCCGGCCATCCAGAGTCGGCTTCCCTCTTCTATTATTTCATCATATTTTGCGGTTATAGCATTTAAGCCAAGGTAGGAATCAAAAAATGACATAGCAAGTTGCACTCCCGGATCTTTTTCAAGGGTTTTTAGATCAGGATCCTCAAGATATTTCATAACTTCGGTTTCAGATGGAAGTATGGATTTGTTGAAATATTTTTTCATGTACTTTTCTGTGTTCCCCTTATATTTATCACGGATCAGGTCGAACACTTCAGGTTGATACTCAGGTTTTACATCTTCCAGCATCAGGTCGAGCATGGCAATGCTGATTTTTTTGTCGGTTTCAGGATTATATTCCTTGTAAAATTCAACAGCATTATTCCTGATGTAACTTGAAACCATCTCTACCTGCTCCATATCTGGCTCTTCGGCACTTAATTCCTGGTAAAGAAAACGGAACATGTTTCCTATCTGCACGGTTTCCATTCCGGAAAACATACATTCCATAAGATACTGGCTGGAATGATTAAGGTCTTTTCTTTTTTCAATACCGGTTTGAATAAGAGACAGGGCATCCCCGTATTTTACCTGTCTTTCATTGTTATCATTAACCCATTCTCTGAATTGATCTTCCCGTTCTCTATTTCTTTTGATTACATTCAGTTTTTTTAATCCTTCCGATTGCCCAATGGAATATTTCCAGTAATTGGAGGAACGGGAGTATTTTGATGAATACATGATATCAATGCGTTCACTCTTTTTCATGTCTTCCATCATGATATCCTGCTTGATTCCTCTGATTTTTATTCTGTTCGGATGAGTGATGTTCAGCAATTCTTCCACCTGCCATGAAGTCATATACCGGTTGGTGGAACCCGGGAACCCCATAACCATCGTAAAGTCATCTTTTTCATATCCCTTCAAAGAAACAGGAAGGAAATGCCGGGGTTCAAGGGGAACATTATCCGGAGAATAATCCGCAGGTTTCCCATCGGGTCCGGTATAAACTCTAAATAGTGCAAAGTCGCCTGTATGCCTGGGCCACATCCAGTTATCCGTATCATGTCCGAATTTGCCAATGGATTCAGGTGGAGCTCCTACGAGTCGAACATCTCTGAACGTTTCATTTACAAAGAGAATATATTTATTTCCATGGTAGAAACTTCTGACATATGCATCATAATGAGTTCCTTCAGTAGCTTCTGAAATAATATCTTTTGTCAGGCTTTCCAGTTTTTTAGACCGGGCATCGCCGGTAAGATCAGGGCTTAATTCCGGTAGAACCCTGTCTGATATATCTTCTGCTCTGACAACGAAAGTAACGGTTTTTCCGGGATTGGGAAGCTCTTCTTCCCTGGTCATGGCCCAGAAGCCATTTTTAAGGTAATTACTTTCTACAGAGCTGTGATCTTGTATTTCATCATAGGCACAATGATGATTGGTAAGAAGCAGACCTTCGGCTGAAATTAGTTCTGCCGTGCAAGACCCTCCGTCAAGGGCGCCGATTGCATCTTTCAGGCTTGTGTTATTTAAACTATAGATCTGATCAGCGGTGAGCTCTAGGCCCATCTCTGCCATTTTATCCATATTATTCTCCTGGAGAAGATGGAGAAGCCACATTCCTTCATCCGCTTTTAGAAGGAAGTTTGATGAGTTTATCAGAATCAAGAGAAACAAAAAATACTTTTTCATATATAATGCTTTAATAATTTGAGCCTGTAAGATAGGCTTAAAAACAAAAACTCCCCAGCATTTGAATGAGACCTGCGGAGCATCTGATTTTTTCTTACAAGGACTAATTAAGGTTTTGAATGTTGCAAAGATAGAAGAATTTAATTACCACGGAAAAATCCCGGAATGCTTAATAAACTATAACCCGACTTAATTGACAGACGCTGAATGTGGAATGTTAAATTGGTATTAGTTGGATAAAATCAAAAAAATGTTAATAAGTTTGCATTTTTAAAAATAATTATCTGCGAAAGAAGAAATACTTTTTGGGTTAAAATTGAAGGAATTAGATATTATGATAAAACTTAGAAAAGTAAACGGAGAATTAATCGTGTCTCTGTACGAGGTTAAGAAATTAAATACGATCTTTTCTGAAAGAGTAAAAGAGGAGTTAAAACAATTATTCAGGGAAGGAAATAAAAAAGTAATTTTTGATCTTTCAGGAATCAATTTTATTGACAGTTCCGGATTTTCCATGCTTAAATCCATCAATGCCCTGGCAAATTCGAATTCTTCTCAATTCATTTTATGCAACATTTCAGCAGAGGTTAATGAATTATTGCTTCTGCTTGATTTGCAGGATTATTTTTCCACCTGTAAAAGAGAGCTTACTAACGAAAAGATCATGATTGAAGTTGAGTAATCACTGAATTCTGAAGGGTAGCTTTCCGGTTCCGGGAGTTCCATTTTTATCCATACCTTCAACGATGATGGAGTAATCCCCTTCCATATCGGATGTGTAAAACTCTATGTCTTGTTTACCCTCATGATCAGTTTCAAGAAAAGGCTCCCAGTAGAGAGTTGTCCGGTCATCTATCAGACCATCATCCTTGTCAGTAATTTCATATTTTGGAGAATAAAATTCTTTCGGTGTGTGATATCCCAGCATGTTGAAATCCAGAACTCCCTTCAGCATAAACTTTCCTCTTTTGGTGAAAATCGCAATAACCCCGTTTCCTCCTTTTGCTCCATAAATGGCAGCTTCAGGTCCTTTCAGTATTTCTATTCTGTCAATATCAAGGGGATTCATATTCAAAGCAAAGCTTTTATCTACCGTAACACCATCAACAATAAATAATGGATCGGTCTCTCCATAAAAGCTGTTCACTCCCCTGATGGTTATATTGTTTCCACTAACCATCACACCCGGCACCCTTCCCTGGAGGATCTCAGCAAGGCTGGAATAATTTCGGAGATTATCATCCATGACAATAACATCATTGGGTTCCTGATGGATCCTGTAGTACCTGTTGTTTTCTTCATAAAAAGGATCATTTTGTTTCTCGATTTCCTCCGGATCCTCAACACTAACCCATCTTCCTTTTTCTCCGGGTCTGCGAATGTACTGATCGGTAATATAATTCATATCCTCGATTTGTAAAGGGTCCTGCTGATTCAAAACAATGACTAAATTTTTCCTTCCGCTCTTTCGCACAGCTTCAAGTTTGACCCCTACTGTATCAGCATAATTCAGATTTTTAAAGCTGAAGTATCCTTTGGGTCCTGAACGGGTGGTAAACACATCATTATATTCACTCAGAATCGTTAAAGTTACCCTAATATCGCTGAGCGGGAGTCCGAAAAATTCCCGGGTAATTCTTCCATTGATCTCAATTCCTTCTTCTACCTCGTATTCGACCGGCATTTTTTTATTGAACTGGACAAGTCCCCAGTCAAATCTTCTCCATCCCTGTGTTAACAGTAAATTATCAAGATGAACAGCTTTTAATTCATCGAATTCATTGAAATAATAATCCGATTTTTCAATATTTCCTTTCAGATCTGAAGAAAGAAGCAACTCACTCAAAATATTTTTATTGCTGGTCAATCTTGAATTTTCCACTACGGCGAGGCTAAAACTCCCTTCAACAGGATTTCCTTTCTCATCTCTGATCCTGATCGTTGATTTCATTTTTTCTCTTTTGCCAGCCTCAGATTTATTTTGAAGTATATCTATGGTTAAGACCGGATTATTATAGACAAATACGAGCCTTTCACTAACAGGATTACCCGAACTGTTGAAGAGGGTGAAATGCACAATCCCATTGGGGAACTTATCTTTTGATACCGAAATCCTGGGTTTTTCAATCAGGTCCAACTCGGCAGTAAACCTGGCATTCCCACGGGTGTGAGCAATTAAGTGATAATTTGTATTGGCAGGATAATTCCCTGCTGTAAGGTTTGAGTTCAGATGAATCATAATATGATCATCGGCTAAATGATCGATTTTTAAATTTACTCCCATATCAATGGCTTTTGGGAGCGTGAACTTTTCTTCCTTTTCACCTGTGAAACTGGCATTAACAAAATATTTCTCTTCCGGTTCCGGGGTAAACCTGAACGTTCCCATTCCCAGGTGTTCACTTTGAATATTTGCTATGATATTCCCTTTTTTATCTACAAGTTGTCCCTCGAAATCCACACCCATGCCTAGTCCGTTTATGGCTTTATAGGCTACTACATTTTCAACACCCGAAAGCAAACTTCCCCCTTCCGGATGAAATGTTATGTCAAAAAGATCACTTTTTCTGGCGGTCTGCCGGTAAGATCTTTTGATCCTGTTTACTTCCGTTTTGGTAGCATAAGTGGTGAAATATGGATTTCGTACATAAATGTCTCTGGTAAATAAAAAATCTTTGTCTGAATTTCTCATCCAATTGGTGTACGCCCTTAGCTTGTAACGTCCTTCCGGTACCGTATCTTGCAAAGTAAAGTCGCCTCTTGCCGTGCCTTCTGAAAGACGCAACAGGTTTTTTTGAACCACATAGCCAGAAGGGTTAATAAGATCAACATAGAGATTGGAACTCATTTTATCGGGTTGATGACTTGTCGCATTTACTACATAAGCCTTATACCAGACCCGCTCATCTACATTATAAAAATCCTTATCGGTATGCAGGTAAGCTTTTTGTTGGGGATACCTTTCATAATAATTTTGAAGGTTATTTAATAAATTGCGTAATAAATTACTTTCCGGTTCCTGGTCCACGATAAATGCGGTCAGTAAAAAAGCCGGTAACGATAGAAATAATATGGATAAGATTCTTTTTTTCATGTGTTTATAATTCTTTGAGCACGGTCCTCTATTCACTTTGCTATCCTGTTGTAAATATATGAACTACAGACTTATTGTGTCAACAGGATTAACAATAAATCCTTGCATGAAGTTCATTCCGGGGTCGAATATCGGGTCTGTTTGCCTCTTATTTGATTTTGGTTTTTCTGCTATTCATCTTCATAACCCATTAAGGTAGCCGAAGTGCAATCCTTAACCCTGAGTTTTACATAATCGCCGGGGAGATGATATCTTTTAGGAAAAACAACCACCTTATTTTGTGAAGTACGGCCAAAAAGATGAGCATCAGATTTTTTGGAAGTTCCTTCCGCCAGAACCTCAAATTCTTTTCCAATATCCTTCTTTTTACTGATGAGAGAAAGTTCACTCTGTAAGGAAATAATTTCGTTCAATCTTCGGGTTTTTGTTTCTTCAGGGATATCATCTTTAAACTTTTTCTGGGCCAATGTTCCGGGTCTTTCGGAGTATTTGAACATGTAAGCAAAATCATAAGCGATTTGTTTCATGAGACTGAGCGTAAGCTGATGATCTGTCTCGGTTTCCCCGGGAAAACCGGTGATTATGTCTGTGGAAATGGAAGCCTCCGGAATGAATTTTCTAATAGCATCTATTTTTTTGAAGTAATCACTGCTGGTATATTTACGGTTCATTCGTTTAAGTACAGAACTGCTTCCCGATTGTACAGGCAGGTGAATATGCTTGCATATTCTTGAATGATCGGCCATAATTCTCAATAAATCATCCGACATGTCCTTGGGATGAGAAGTCGCAAACCGCAACCTTAAATCAGGATAGTGTACCGCGATTTTTTTCAGCAAGCCGGGGAAGTTAATTTCCTGATTTCGTTGAGCGAGAAAATGGTAGGAATTGACATTCTGCCCCAGCAGGGTTACTTCCTTATAGCCTTTCTCAATAAGATTGGCAATCTCATTCAGGATCGTCTCCGGATCCCGGCTTCTTTCTCTTCCCCTGGTATAAGGGACAACACAATAGGAACAAAAATTATTGCAGCCCCTCATGATAGAAATAAAGGCCGTTACATTATTTTCATCGAGTCGGACGGGGGATATTTCTGCATAGGTTTCTTCAAGGGATAACTGTGTGTTTATACCGGGTTCATTTTGAGAAGCGATGGAGAGCAGGCGCGGAAGATCACGATAGGAGTCCGGACCCGCAATCAGGCTGACCTCCGGTAATTCCTGCAGGATTTCCTCTTTCAGCCTTTCAGCCATGCAGCCAATCACGCCGATTATCCTTTGGCCATTGGATTTCTTTATGCTGCCAAGAGCCCTGATCCTTGATTTAACTTTTATTTCTGCATGATCACGTATGGAACAGGTGTTCACTAGAATCAGGTCCGCATCGGCGGGAATATGGGTCAGATTGTAATTTTGTTTTAATAAAAGGGCAGAAACTACGTCGCTTTCTGCTACATTCATCTGACAACCATATGTTTCAATAAAAACTTTCGACATTTTTCTTTTTAAGCTTATTATCCCTGAAGACAAAGTTACCA
>CAZQOV010000112.1:0-10775 GCA_964595055.1 uncultured Bacteroidaceae bacterium
TGCCTCCCGCGAGGCTGGACTTTGCCTATAGTGCGACCCTTTCCAATTGCTCTTCGGCAAAACTTACCGAAACAGTTGGCCGGAATGAGACAAGGTCCCAAACTTTTACCTCAGGTTCTGAAGAAAGCCTCCAGCTTTTCTCCAGCCATACCGCTTATGCCGAAGTGTCTGCCGGAGTTGATGTTAATGCCACTTTTTTCGGCGCGGGAGCTACCTATAATCTACAGGTAACGGCAGGCTATGAATATACAACTTCGGAAACCAAAACAACCACAAGTTACTGGCAGGAATCCGAAACAACCGAGATAGAAACTTCCAGAACCCGTGAAGTGGAATTGACTCCTAATAGCGCTGTTGAGGTTTATGATGCTGTTCAATCGCTTGACAATGTAAGGATCCCGTTCACCAAGGAATTCCGTTTGGAAGGTGTTGATTCCGACGGGGAAAAAATTGCCGGGAGTGAACTACAGTTCCAGCTGTTTACCAGTCAGTTTGAAGGGATTGTTACAGAGACAGGTCCGGATTATGTGGATTTCACTGTAAGGGGGACAACAGTTGTTGATAAAATGCTGGAAGTTGAAACCAATGTAACGGAGCTTGAAGGAACCTGCGATTAATTCCGGGTATTGCGTAAGGAATTTTCGATAGGTATTTTTTATTAAAAATATAAATTCGTTCTGTAAGCTCTGAAGTGGAGAAATTGCAAAAATTGTATGGTTCGGCTCTGCGTACAGGTACAGCAGCAAAACGTTGCACTTTCCAACTCCCCTATTCACTCACATTCTTCAACAACACCATCGACCTGGCCGCAATTTTATAAACACTCAGCACATGTTTTTCCGTTTCGGGAAGTTCAGGTTTTTCGGTATCCATCAACACTTCCCAGCTGGAGCTCAGTCCTTCGTGTGGCAGGGTGAAGGAAACGGGCTCCCAGTAACTGTTCACAAGGATTAGAAGGATATCTTCCTTAAGATTATTTCCGAATTCATCCATTTCCTGCATCAGCTCCCCATTAAGCAACATGCCCATGCAGCGGATGAAGCTTGTTTCCCATTCTTCACGGCTCATGTCAAGTCCGTCTGTATTTAACCAGCGAATATCTTTTATGCCTTCTCCCACAATTTGACGGTTTTTGAAATATCTCCGTCGATGAGTCACCGGGTATTCATTCCGAATAGCGACCAGTTTCCTGGTAAATTCATGCAATTTTCTTTGATTTTCATTCCAGTTCCAGTCCATCCATGCGAGTTCATTATCCTGGCAATAGGCATTGTTATTTCCATTCTGGGTGCGTCCATATTCATCACCATGACTAATCATAGGCACTCCCTGACTTAACAGCAGTGTACCCAGAAAATTTCTTTTCCTTTTCTCCCTCAGAGCAATGATCTCCGGGTCATCTGTGGGACCCTCCACCCCACTGTTCCAGCTTATGTTGTGATCTTCACCATCGTTATTATTCTCCCCGTTTTCTTCGTTGTATTTCTGATTGTAACTCACCAGATCATGCAGGGTGAAACCATCATGAGCGGTAACAAAATTAATACTTGAGGAAGGCAGCTTTCCGTTATCTTCATAAAGGTCACTACTACCGCTGAGACGGTATGCAAGCTCACTTACCTGGCTCTCATCTCCCCTCCAGAATTTCCGGACAGAATCACGGTATTTCCCGTTCCATTCGGCCCATAAAACAGGGAAGTTTCCTACCTGGTATCCTCCTTCACCCAGGTCCCAGGGTTCGGCGATTAGCTTTAACTGTGAAATCGTAGGATCCTGGTGAATGGTATCCAGAAAGGTGGAAAGTTTTCCTACATCATATAGCCCCCGGGCAAGTGTTGACGCCAGATCAAAACGAAACCCGTCTACCTGCATATCATTGGCCCAGTAGCGAAGACTGTCCATCACAAGCTGAAGGGTTCGGCTGTTAAGCATATTGAACGTGTTTCCGGTACCGGTATAATCTGTATAATATAGAGGTTTCTTAGGATCCATCCGGTAATAATTCAGATTATCAATACCCCGAAACGCAAGACTGGGTCCAAGATGATTTCCTTCTCCGGTATGATTGTAAACCACATCGAGAATAACTTCAATGCCGGCTTTATGGTAGGCTTTCACCATCTCTTTAAATTCATTCACCTGTTCACCCATCATTCCGGAGGCACTGTATTCGGCATGGGGGGCAAAAAACCCAATGGAATTATAGCCCCAATAATTCGATAATCCCTGGTCGAGTAAGAATTTGTTGTGCACAAAATGATGGATGGGCATTAATTCTATTGCTGTAATGCCAAGGTCTTTAAAGTAATTTATGATCTTCGGGTTCGCTAATCCTTTATAAGTCCCTCTTTCATTTTCCGGAATACCGGGATGCGTAGCTGTAAACCCTTTCACATGCAATTCATAAATAATGGAATTATGCATGGGAATTTCAGGTTTATCAATGCCTTCCCAGTTGAAATCATTTTTAATGACCACAGACTTATTCATTTCTCTGGCACTATCTACAATGTTCTTTTCAAGTACATTCTTCTTCTCTTTGCTGCTAAAGGAATAGTCGAACATGCTATCCTTCACCTCAACCCGGCCCTGAATGGCTTTTGCATACGGATCAATCAGCAACTTCTGGGGGTTAAACCGGATGCCCTTTTTGGGTTGATATCTTCCGTAAACGCGGTATCCGTAAAGCTGACCAGGTTCCAGCCCGGGTAAATAGGCATGCCAGACATAATCGGTAACTTCCTCAAAGTCGAGTTGCTCATAGTCCTGATCGTTGCCTGCTTCTTTAAACAAACATAGTTTAACTCCGGTAGCATTTTCTGAGTAGAGGGCAAAATTAACCCCATTCCCATCGTAAGTAGCTCCAAGTGGGTAAGGTTTGCCCGGTAATGTTTTACCTTTATATGTCTTCATTATCTTTTAAGGATTTTGGGATGCCAGTTTTTTTTCTCATGTGGTATTGTACAGCCAGAAAAACTTCCTGTTCTACAAAGCGAAACAATACACAAATTCGTTTGTTTACCTACTAGTTGTAATATCGCTGTAAAAGTAATCTTTCTCCGGTTAATATTCATATTGAAAAATTAAGGTATAGTTCATTAATTCTTCAAAATCCTCATGGGTTAATGATAGCCTATAGATGAACACATAATTTTATCTCGATTCTTATGATATACAAAACCATATTTCCTAAAAACCTTGCCGATAATAGCTGGGAATTTAATGTATGGGCTCCAAAAGCAAAAAAAATTACACTTGTTCTGGAGGACAAAAAAGAAGAAATTCCCCTTGAAAAAAAAGAACCGGGTTACTGGCATCTCAACTACGATAAAATTTCTCCCGGAAGCCTTTACAGGTATAGGATCAACGATGGGGAAAGCTTCCCGGATCCGGCCAGTCTTTCCCAGCCTGAAGGTGTGCATGGCCCTTCTGAAATAATCCGCCTGGATGATTTTGAATGGAATGACAGTACCTGGAAAAACATCCCTTTTAATGAGATGATCCAGTATGAGCTGCACACCGGGACATTTTCGGATGAGGGAACTTTTGAGGGCATAATCTCAAAACTTGACTATCTCAAAGAGCTGGGAATAAACACCATTGAGATCCTACCTGTGGCACAATTCAGCGGAGAAAGAAACTGGGGTTATGACGGGGTATATCCTTTTGCCGTACATAACAGCTATGGAGGAGCCAAAGCTTTGATGGAACTGGTTAACCGTTGTCATGAAAAAGGTCTGGCTGTTCTTCTTGATGTGGTATATAATCATTTAGGCCCGGAAGGAAATTATTGTGCTCAGTATGGGCCTTACTTTTCGGGAAAATATTTTACCCCCTGGGGAAAACCGTTAAATTTTGACGGACAATACAGTGACGGGGTACGTAATTTTGTTGTTCAAAATGCTTTGATGTGGTGTCGTGATTTTCATATGGATGGTTTGCGCCTTGATGCGGTACATGCGATTTATGATTTCAGTGCTAAACATATTATGCAGGAGCTGGCAGAAAATATCAACCAGTTAAGCAGAAAAATGAACCGGGATTATTACCTCATCGCAGAATCAAATCTCAATGATGTGAAATACATCACCCCCATTGAAAAAGGAGGTTATGGATTGGATGCCCAATGGTCGGATGATTTTCACCATTCGGTGCATACCCTCACAACACAGGAAAAAAAGGGGTATTACCTGGATTTTGGTAAAGCAGAACAGCTTTCAAAATCCATAAAAGATGCTTTTGTTTATGATGGGAAATATTCGGATTTCAGGAAGAAAACTTACGGAAATTCAACCCGGAATAACCCGGCTCATCAGTTCGTGATTTTTTCCCAAAATCACGATCAAATCGGAAACCGGAAATTCGGGGAAAGGCTAATATCTCTTACCGATTTTGAAACGGCAAAACTCATAGCGGGAACCCTGTTTGTTTCTCCCAATATTCCTATGCTTTTCATGGGAGAAGAATATGGTGAGCAGAATCCCTTTTGTTATTTCGTTAGTCATGAGGATGCATACCTGAACGAACTTGTAAGGAAAGGCAGAAATGAAGAGTTCAAAGATTTCCATGATGATAACAAAGAAGCACCAGACCCTTCTTCCGTGAACACTTTTATGAGGTCGAAACTCTCATGGCAAGTCCATGAAGACAGCCAAAAAAAGGCCATGTTCGACTATTATAAAACCCTGATAGAATTACGCAGGACAAATCGGGTTCTGAAATACCCGGATAAGGAAAATCTTATCATAAAAGAAGATGCTAAACTCTTTACCCTTCACAGATGGCAGGATGATGATCATATCCTGTGTTTTATGAATTACAGCGATCATACACGAAATGTCAAAATCCCGGAGCGTAAACCCGGTAAATGGAGCAAAATCCTGGATTCTTCTTCGGAGATGTATAAAGGTCCGGGAGAATCCGCCGCTCCATTGATAAGTCCCGGGGAATCAACAAATATTTCAAAAACCTCAATAGTAATTTATTCAACTGTTTAATTATGAATGGTCAACAAAGAGTAATCATAGAGAACGTCCAACCAGAAATAAACTGTGCAGAATTTCCTGTTAAAAGGGTTCTGAACGATAAGATCCGGGTAGAAGCAGACATATATTGTGACGGTCATGATGTACTAACCGCAGAACTATTATACAGGCTTAGCGAAGAAAAAGATTGGAAAAGTCATGTTATGGAATATGACATTAATGACAGATGGTACAGCTCATTTAAGCTAAATAAGATCGGGATGTGGACATTTTCGATTCAGGCGTGGGTAGATCATTTTAAATCCTGGCATCGTGACATGTTAACAAAAATTAATGCCTCAGCAGATTATGAGGCAGATCTCCTGATTGGAGCACAGCTAATAAAGTCCAGCCTGGAGGCATACAGCAAAATTCCTCCTGAGGATAAAGCATTTCTTAAAAAAGCCGGAGATACCCTGAGCTCTGAAACCTGGCCGAAACAGGAAAAGATCCAGCTGATCCTTGATGATACACTTTATGATGTGATGATCAAATATCCGGTAAAAAAATTCATCACAGCGTATGAGAGAAATCCACAGGTAGAAGTGGAACGACACAAAGCAAGCTTTAGCAGCTGGTATGAAGTATTCCCCCGTTCACTTGCGTTTGATGAAAAGAAGCATGGGACTTTCAGAGACACCCTCAAATTTTTGCCTTATGTCACTGAACTGGGCTTTGATGTGCTTTATTTACCCCCCATACATCCGATAGGCAAAAGCAAACGCAAAGGAAAGAACAACAGCGTTACTTCGAAGCCGGATGAACCTGGATCACCATGGGCAATCGGAAGTGAAGAGGGCGGACACAAATCCATTCACCCGGATTTGGGCACCCTTGATGATTTCAAAGAGCTTGTGAAAAAAGCCCATGAATCAGGTATTGAAATTGCAATGGATATGGCATTCCAGTGTTCTCCCGACCATCCCTGGGTAAAAGAGAAACCCCAATGGTTCAGGGAAAGACCTGATGGTAGTCTCCAATATGCTGAAAATCCTCCGAAAAAATACGAAGATATTTACCCGATTAACTTTGAAACAGAGGACTGGGAAAATTTGTGGGAGGAATTAAAAAGTGTTTTCCTTTATTGGATAGACCAGGGTGTCAAAATATTCAGAGTAGACAACCCACATACAAAATCACTGCGTTTCTGGGGCTGGGCAATAAGGAAAATAAAAAATACACATCCGGACGTTATTTTCCTTTCAGAGGCATTTACCAGGCCAAAGCTTATGTATCAGCTTGCCATGCAGGGGTTTTCACAATCCTACACTTATTTTACCTGGAGAAATACAAAATATGAAATTACCACTTACTGTGAAGAATTGGTAAATTCCCGGGCAAGAGAGTTTTTCAGGCCGAATTTCTGGCCAAACACTCCGGACATTCTTCCCGAATATCTTCAAATAGCACCAAAATCAGGTTTTATACAACGTTTAGCTCTTGCCGCAACCCTGAGCTCAAACTATGGAATTTATGGCCCGGCTTATGAGCTTATGGAAAATAAACCTACGGCACCTGGGAAAGAAGAGTATCTTAACTCAGAAAAATATGAGATAAAAAACTGGAATATTAAGGCCGGTAAAAATCTCAAAAAAGTAATTAGCCGAATTAACAAAATCAGAAAAGAAAATAAAGCCCTGCATAATACCCACAGTTTGAAATTTCATGATATCAATAATGAAGCCTTGATCTGTTTCAGCAAAACCACCGAATCGCTTGATAATATTATTCTGGTGGTGGTTAACCTTGACCCGCATCATATTCAGTCCGGTTGGATAAACCTCCCTCTGGAGAAATTTAAGATGGATGAACATGAGCCCTTTCAGGTTCATGATCTCTTAAGTGGTTCATACTATTTATGGAACGGACCCCATAATTATGTGGAGATCGACCCGGGCATTATGCCTGTGCATATTTTTAAATTAAGACGAAAAGTCCGATCAGAAAAAGACTTTGATTATTTCATGTAAAAAAAGAACAATGCAAAAAAAAGAGAATAAAAACTGGTACAAGGATGCGATCATTTACCAGGCTCATGTCCGCTCTTTTCTTGACAGCAATGGAGATGGAATTGGCGATTTCAGAGGCATGATCAAAAAGCTTGACTATTTAAAGGAACTGGGAGCAAATGCTCTTTGGATATTACCTTTTTACAAGTCTCCATTGCGGGATGGCGGTTATGATATATCAGATTTTACCCAGATTCATGAGGATTACGGTACCATGGCCGATTTCAAGCGGTTCATCCTCGAGGCTCATAAAAGAGACATTAAGGTCATCACAGAGCTGGTATTAAATCACACCTCAAACGAGCATAAATGGTTTGAACGTGCCCGCCGGGCAAAACCTGGCACTACATACCGTGATTACTATGTCTGGAATGACAGCACAAATAAATACAAAGAGGCTCGTATAATTTTTCAGGATTTTGAAATTTCCAACTGGTCGTGGGACCCGGTAGCTAAAGCCTATTACTGGCACCGCTTCTACTCGCACCAGCCGGATCTGAATTTCGACAATCCAAGTGTACACCAAGCCATCATCAAAGTACTGGAGTTCTGGTTTGATACCGGAATAGATGGCTTACGCCTGGATGCAGTCCCTTACCTTTATGAACGTGAAGGGACCAATTGTGAAAACCTTCCGGAAACGCATCAATTTCTGAAGAAATTACGGAAGCACATTGATGAAAAATATGAGGATAAAATGCTCCTGGCGGAAGCAAATCAATGGCCTGATGATGCATCGGAATATTTCGGAAAGGGGGATGAATGTCATATGGCATTTCATTTTCCCTTAATGCCCAGGCTTTATATGTCTATGAGAATGGAAGACCGTTTTCCGCTTATTGACATTCTTGAACAAACCCCCGAAATCCCAGGTAATTGTCAATGGGCGATTTTTCTTAGGAACCACGACGAACTGACCCTGGAGATGGTTTCAGATGAAGAGCGTGACTATATGTATAAATCTTTCACCCAGAATCCCATGCAAAAGATCAACCTTGGGATCCGCAGGCGCCTGGCTCCTTTGCTGGGAAACGACAGAAAAAACATTGAATTAATGAATATCCTCCTCTTTTCATTACCGGGAACACCCATTATATACTATGGTGATGAAATAGGAATGGGCGATAATTATTACCTGGGTGATCGTGATGGAGTAAGAACGCCAATGCAATGGTCGGCCGATAAAAATGCAGGTTTCTCAACCGCCGAACCCCAGCAACTCTTCCTTCCCGTGATTTTCAATCACGATTACCATTACGAAACACTGAATGTAGAGAATTATGAAAAAAACCCTTCCTCCCTGCTCTGGTGGATGCGCCGCATTATCGCAAAACGAAAACAATATAAAGCTTTCAGCCGCGGGGATATTAATTTTATTGATACCAACAATTCCAAAATCCTGGCCTTCACCCGCAGTTATGAAGAAGAGGTCATCCTGGTAATCATAAACCTTTCGCGCTATTCTCAACAGGCTCACCTCGATTTGAGTGAATACGAAGGGTATGTACCCGTGGAAATATTCAGCCGGAATCATTTCACACCGATTAATGATCAACCGTATGTATTTCCTCTGCAATTCAAAAATTATTTCTGGTTTGAACTTACCACACCCAAAGAAGATGAAGTGATTGAGCCATTATCACTCGAATATCAGTTAAAGCTCACCAATAAGCAATGGAACAACATGCATGAAGTGACCCGGAAATCGCTGAAGGAACTCCTTCATGAATATGTTTTGAAAAATCGATGGTTCAGGGGTAAATCAAAAAAAATCAAAGATGTTGAGATCCTTGACACTCTGCCCATGCGAACAGGTGAACAGAATTCTTATATACTTATCATTGAAACCGTTTACATTGAAGGGAAAAATGAACAGTATGTAATTCCTCTATCCATTGGTTTCGGGGAACGCTTACAGGATATAAAATACCATCATCCTGAAGCTGCGATCGCCAATGTTGAAATAGAAGGACGGGAAGGACTTTTATACGACGGAGCCTATAACAACGATGTAAGAGATGTATTATTAAAGCAAATTGTGAGCAGGAGCAAATTGAAGTATAAATACGGGGAGGTGACAGGCTTACCGGGGAAAAACCTTAATAAAAGACTTAGCAAACAGGAATTACCCCTTTCATCAAAAATCCTGAGTGCAGAACAATCCAATACTTCCATTTTATATGATCAACGTTTTTTCTTAAAACTATACCGGAGTCCGGAAGAAGGCAAAAATCCGGAGCTCGAAATCATAAAAGCACTTACAGATTACACCGGTTTTAAAAATTTCCCAACTCATGCAGGTTCTCTTGAATACAGGAATCAGAAAGCCGAGAACATCTCCATCGGATTATTGGTGGATTTCGTTCCCAATGAAGGCAATGCCTGGGAATTTACACGAAATCATATCGAGAATTATTTCGACCGAATCAGAGCTGAAAAAGATGAACTTATGGAAGGCTATAGTGATAAAACCGGAAATATTCTGAAAACAGTGGATGAAGAAAAAGAAAATCAACTCTTTGATCCTTTCTTTATGGAGATGATTGAATTACTGGGTCAGAGAACGGCTGAGATGCATATGGCCCTGGCATCCATAAAGAAAGATAAAGATTTTGTGGAAGAACCCTTCTCACTTCTCTACCAAAAATCTTTGTATCAATCATTCCGGACCTTGATTAAGCGTACCATTAATGAAATGAAAACCTCCATTAAAAAACTGGATGAAGACCAGAAAACCTTACTGGATGAAATTATTAAAAATGAAAACCTTTTATTATCCACGATAAAGCGTACGCTTGAACAAAAGAGGATAAACACCTCAAAGATAAGGATTCATGGCGATTATCATCTGGGTCAGGTATTATTCACCGGAAAGGATTTTGTGATCATCGATTTTGAAGGTGAACCCACACGATCTCTTACTGCCAGAAGTCTCAAATACTGCCCGTTTAAAGATGTGGCTGGAATGCTTCGATCGTTTCATTATGCGATTTACATGGGGCAGCTCGAGTATAAATCAAAAATCCCGGAAGACTCAGATTTTCTCGATCCGTGGTTGGAAGCATGGTACCAAAAGATCAGAGATTCTTACCTCAACAGCTACCTCAGGATTGCCAAAGGGGCGTCCTTTATTCCTGATAAGAAGGAACAACTGGACAATCTGCTTTCTGTATACATTATTGAAAAAGCCATTTATGAAGCAGACTATGAATTAAATAACAGGCCCGATTGGTTGCATATTCCATTAAATGGTCTGTATAAGATCCTCAACGACCTGATTACTAAGAAAGAATAGAAATCACATCGAAAAGAACGATATAAAACATTGAATTATGACGGCAAAACGCAAAACAACGGATAATAGACCGGCATCTGAAAAGAAAAAAACGAATTCAAAAAGGGCTAAAAGTCCCAATTCTGATAAAAACACAAAAGCGAAATCCACTGCAAAGCAAACCAAACCTTTGGCAAAAACTTCCGCCCGAAAACCGGCAGTTAAATCATCCAAAACTCCGGCAAAACCTCCGGTATGGGAAGTAAATGACTTTATAACAGATTATGATATTTATTTATTCAGGGAAGGTAAACATTTTTCGCTCTATAAAAAGCTGGGTGCACATATCATGGAACAGGATAAATCGATGGGTACTTTTTTTGCTGTCTGGGCACCAAATGCCGAAGAAGTATCGGTGATCGGCAATTTTAATCACTGGTCCAAAGGATTTCACCCGCTCAAGGCCCG
>CAZQOV010000113.1:0-10763 GCA_964595055.1 uncultured Bacteroidaceae bacterium
TATCCTTCCCGATTTTTTCAAGACCAGTATCAACACTATAATTGCAGAGATAAGGTAGCCTGCAGTCTGTGAATAAACCAGCCACTCAATTTGAAATTCCTTTTTGGTGACATTTCCCCAAATCAGAACGGAACAGATAATAATGACAAAAAAACGATCGGCCACCGATAATAATGCATCTGTACGGAACAGATGCAAACCACTAATATTCGATCTAAGGTAGAGAATGAAGGAAAGAAGGAATTGGTTAACGACAAGTAATGAAAGCAGACTGAGTTGCTTTCCTGAGTAATTCAAGGAAAACCCGATGCTGAATACAACAATGGCATAAATGACAGATAAGATAATTTTCAGGGGAATGATCCGGGCAATATTCGGAACAAGTTGAGAATGATCTCTGGCAATATCCCGATTGTTATAGTTGGTAATACCTGCATCCAGTAAAATGTTCAGAAGGATTGAAAAGCTCAGCAGGGAAAAATATAAACCGTATTCTTCTGCTCCGACGATATTTTGGACCGTCCGGTCAATTCCAAACACCCAGAACGTTTTTATAAAAAAGTTCAGGATAACCAGCAAGGCGGCATTGGTGATAAATTTTCTTTTCAAGATTCAGCCGGATTTGAGTCCAAAATTAATATAATTTGCAAGGGTGAGCACAAAGATTGTATCTTTAAGACGTTTTTTAATGAAATGAGAATTGCAGTAAATACAAGGCTATTGCTTAAGAATCGTCTGGATGGCATGGGCTGGTTCAGTTATGAAAGCCTGAAACGCATTACGATATCCCGGTCTGAGCATGAATTCTTTTTTCTGTTTGATCGGGCCTACGACAATGAATTCCTGTTTTCCGATAATGTTTATCCTGTCATTTTGCCTCCGCCTGCCCGGCACCCGGTATTATGGTATTTATGGTTTGAGATTTCGGTTAAGCGATTTTTAGAGAAAAACAACATCGATCTTTTTCTTTCTCCGGATGGATATATTCCACTTCATACTTCAGTACCCTCACTTCCCGTTATTCATGATATTAATTTTTATCACCGGCCAGAAGATTTGCCATTTCTTACCCGTATGTACTATAATTATTTCTTTCCCCGTTTTGCAAAAAAAGCTGTCAGAATAGCTACGGTTTCTGAGTATTCAGCCAACGACATTGCCCATAGCTACAAGATTCAAAGGGAGAACATTGATGTTGTTTATAACGGTGTGAATGAAATCTTTGGGCCTTTATCAGAGGAGAGAATTAAACACGTCAGAAAAACAATCAGTAAGAATTGGCCATATTTTGTATTTGTTGGAAGTCTTCATCCCAGAAAAAACCTGGTAATGCTGTTAAAGGCATTTGATCTGTTCAGGAAAAAGTCCGGAGAGAAATTGAAAATGCTTATCGTGGGAGAAAAGTTTTTTTTAACTTCGGCGATTGAAAAAACCTTGCAGAATATGCTTTTCCGGGAAGATGTTATGTTTACCGGACGTTTGGAAGCAAAGGAGTTGAGGGATGTATTGGCTTCAGCAGTAGCCCTGACTTTTATTCCTTATTTTGAAGGATTCGGGATCCCGGTTATTGAAGCTATGAAATGTGGTGTACCGGTTATTGCTTCAAATGTAACCTCATTGCCGGAGGTTGGCGGTGATTCGGTATTGTACGCTGATCCAGATGACATTGAAAAAGTCTCCGATCATATGAAAGCGATTGTTGAGGATGAAAAATTAAGAAACACTTATATCCGGAGAGGTCATGAAAGGGTAGAACTTTTCAGTTGGGATAAAACGGCTCAGAGATTATGGGATTGTATTGAAAAAAGTCTTGAATGAAATTAAGATCATATTATAAAAAAGGTGTGATTGAAGCAGGTTGCGATGAAGCAGGCCGGGGTTGCCTTGCTGGTCCTGTATTTGCTGCTGCTGTAGTGCTGCCTCCAAAATTCCGGCATCCTCTACTCAGAGATTCTAAGATGCTGAATGAACAACAAAGAGATCTCCTGAGGGCAGAGATAGAGAAAAAGGCGCTTAATTGGGCGGTAGCTTCGGTGAGCAATGAAGAAATTGATGAAATAAACATACTTAATGCTTCTTTTCTTGCCATGCATCGTGCCCTCGATCAGTTAAATCCGGTACCGGAGCATATCATCATTGACGGGAACAGATTTAAGCCTTATAAAAGTATCCCGGAGGTATGCGTAATTAAGGGAGATGATAAATTTTATTCCATTGCTGCAGCTTCTATCCTTGCCAAAACATACCGGGATGAGTTTATGCGGAAGATCCATGATGAATTCCCTCATTATAACTGGTATAATAACAAAGGGTATGCTACCCTTGAACACCGGGAGTGCATAAAAAAATACGGCACCTGCGACTGGCACCGTAAATCTTTTAATCTTTTTGATAAGCAGTTGACCTTCGGGTTTGATTAAAACACTATCCCTACGTTTATTCCTGCCCTGGCCCAGAATCCTCCGTCGCCCCTGTCGAAAAATTGATTTTCAGGGTCTTCGTATTCAACGGAAGGAGAAAGATATGCCGGACCGATAAAAGCACTGAGCGATATTGTTTCTTTAAATATCCGTTGAACGCCAATCAAAAGTCCTCCGCCAATATTGTTCAAGGTTGCAGAGGATGTGCCGGATGGTTCATCAATTGTAAAGCTCTGATACCTTAAATATGGAGCAATGAATGGGCCATTGGGAGCAGTTTTCTCTTCCGAAAGATAGTACCTGAATTCAGGTGTAACGGAAAAGCCCGAAAAATTTGCATTAAGAACATCGGCTCCAGTATAATAGAACCCAAGCTGGACTCCCATATCTTCATTAAGGGTTCTTTCGTAAGCAAGGACGTAGGTGTTCAGAAAAGGAGAAACCAGGCTGGTTTTGATGACATTACTCTTCAACTGTGCATGGCTAGCTCCCCAAACTAAAAAAATAATGCCTAACAGGAGAATGAGATTTTTTTTCATAATTCCGGATATTATAGGTTTATTAATCAATCCTAAAGGATAATCCTTAATACGACATTCAAACGATGTGGGTTACAGTGATAGGTCATATAAATTCATATGCAGGGATCCTAGGGGTGTTTTGAAAACTTGAGGTACCGGATTTAAGCTTGAGAAATACGTTCAATTCGCATAGAAAGTGGATTATTTCCGTGGATTATCGAGTGCAGTTGAGTCCTTAAGCTTGCTTGTTGTTCCTGTCTGCAATAGCCAGATTAAGTTCTTTAAGCTGTTCTTTTGAGATCCTTGAGGGTGAATCGATCATAACATCTCTGCCTGCATTATTTTTCGGAAATGCGATTACATCCCTTATTGAATCAAGACCGGCGAATAATGACACCCAACGGTCAAAGCCAAAGGCAATACCTCCATGAGGGGGGGCACCATACTGAAAGGCGTTCATCAGAAAACCAAATTGCGATCGGGCTTCTTCTTCAGTAAATCCAAGTTGTTTAAACATTAACTCCTGGAGCTTCCGGTCATGGATCCGGATCGATCCCCCACCAATCTCCACTCCGTTAATGACCAGGTCATAAGCTTTCGCTCTGACTTTGCCGGGTTCGGTATTGAGTAATTCTATATCTTCTTCCACGGGTGAAGTGAAAGGATGGTGCATGGCGTAATATCGTTTGGTTTCATCATCCCATTCAAGAAGCGGGAAGTCTACAACCCAAAGAGGCTTGTACATTTTCTTATCCCTCAGATTAAGACGATTTGCCAACTCAAGCCTTAGCTCCCCAAGTTGTTCAAGGGTGGAAAACCTGTTTCCGGCAAGGATAAGCAACAGATCGCCGGGTTTTGCCTTAAGCATCTCTGCCCAGCCTTCTAATGCTTTCTGGTCGAAAAATTTATCTACCGATGACTTGAAACTCCCATCTTTGTTGTATTTTACATAGACAAGGCCTTTGGCACCGATTTGGGGTCTTTGTACCCATTTGGTAAGTTCATCGAGCTGTTTTCTAGAATATTCGGCGCATCCTTCTGCTTTAATTCCGCCTACAAATTCCACAGCGTCAAAGACCTTAAATCCTTTATTCTGAACCAGAGAAGTAAGTTCATGGAGCTTCATGTCAAAACGGATATCCGGTTTATCGGTACCATAATTTTCCATGGCATCCCAGTAAGGCATTTTTGGAAAATCATTTTCGATTTCTACGTCCAATACCGACTTGAAAAGATGTTTGGCAAGTCCTTCAAAAGCTTCAAGCACATCATCCCGGTCAACAAAAGACATTTCGCAGTCGATCTGTGTAAATTCGGGTTGGCGGTCGGCGCGCAGATCTTCATCGCGGAAACATTTTACGATTTGAAAATATTTATCAAACCCCGCCACCATTAGCAATTGCTTAAAGGTTTGAGGGGACTGGGGCAATGCATAAAATTGCTTTGGATTCATTCTCGAGGGTACAACAAAATCGCGTGCTCCTTCCGGTGTAGATTTGATTAATACCGGGGTTTCAACCTCCAGGAAACCCTGATCATTCATATACTTCCTTATTTCCTGGGCCATCTGGTGACGGAGCTCAAGGTTCTTTCTTACCTCCACACGCCGGAGATCAAGGTAACGGTATTTCATCCGGAGGTCTTCTCCGCCATCGGTTTCCGCTTCAATGGTGAAGGGAGGGACCTGCGATTCGTTGAGTATATTTAATTCTTCAACAAGGATTTCTATTTCACCTGTAGGAAGCTTCAGGTTTTTATTGCTTCTTTCTTCAACTTTACCTGTTACCTGAACCACGTATTCACGACCAAGTTTCCTGGCTTTTTCGCAAAGTACTTTGTTGGTTTCCATGTTAAAGGCCAGTTGAGTGATCCCATACCTGTCTCTTAAATCAATAAAAGTAAGACCTCCGAGATCTCTTGATTTCTGAACCCATCCGCTCAGGGTTACTTTTTTTCCTTTATCCTTGATACTTAATTCTCCGCAGGTATGTGTTCTGTACATGGTTTTATTATTTTTGTCAGGGGAACATGAGGCAATCTCACCCTTTTTTATTTCAGTTGCGAAAATATAAAGAATCAGATTGATAAAACAGGATAAAACCTAAAAATATGCAATATCCCTTGTTTTCGGATGAATATTTTATGAGTGAGGCTCTGAAAGAAGCCAGAATAGCTTTTGAAAAGGAGGAAATACCTGTTGGAGCTATTGCCGTAATAAATAATCAGATTATTGCAAAGGGACATAATATGACGGAGGAGTTAAGGGATGTAACTGCTCATGCTGAGATGCTGACCCTTACTTCAGCCTCTTCTTTTTTAGCTTCAAAATACCTGTCCGAATGCACCCTGTATGTTAGCCTTGAACCCTGCGCGATGTGTGCTGCTGCCACAAATTGGGCTCAACTGGGAAAGCTTGTCTATGGGGCCTCCGATCAAAGGGCTGGTTATCATTTGCTGAAGGGACGGGTATTGCATCCGAAAACTGTTGTATTGGGAGGAGTGCTTGAAAATGAATGCGGAGAATTGATGCGGAGTTTTTTCAGGAAGCGGAGGAAAGGGTTATGAACCGTTCAGGTTTTCAGCCCTTCGGGGCTTTGTTCAATTGCCTTAAATCCTGCCGATTCCAGATCTTTCCAGAATCCCGGATAAGACTTACTCACCACCTCAGGATCTTCAATCACCAGCTGATTCGACTTGATGGAAAGTGGAGCCAGCCCCAGGGCCATGCGATGATCTTTGTACGTTTCAATTCTTACCTTTCGGCTCCAGTCCGGTTTCGTTTTTCCGTCCCACCACAGAAGGTCTCCGTCGTTTGAAAAAGAAATTTCCACCCCGAATTTTGAAAGTTCATTGTATAATGCCTGTACCCTGTCTGTTTCTTTTATGCGTAAAGATCTGCATCCGGAGAAATAAAAAGGGATGTTCTTTGCGATACAATAAGGAACGAAGCTTTGAACCATGTCTGGATTATTCCTGAAATCATAATGGAATTCTTTTAAGCTTAGCTCCGATCTTTTTAGTTTCAGTCCTTCTTCAGTAAAAGAAGATCTTACACCCAGATTGTCAAACATTGCAGTAATATGAGAATCGCCCTGATAACTTTTTTCATGTAACCCTTTTAATATAATTTCGGCATCCGGATGAAGGCCTGCAATCATAAACCAGTAGGAAGCGCTGCTCCAGTCGGCTTCTGCGCTTAAGGTTTTTTCGGGATAGGAAGATTCTTTCACCCGGATCAAATTTTTTTCTTTTTCCACTTTAACGCCGGCTTCCTGCATTAATGATATGGTCATTCCGATATAACTGTATGAAATGGTATCCCCGTCCAGGATAAGCTCAAGACCCCCATTGAGGCAAGGACCTGTCATCAAAAGGGCACTGATAAATTGACTGCTTATTCCGGAATCAATTCTTATGGGTTTCCCGCTAAGTTTTTTTCCAATGATATGAAGCGGAGGATAGCCTTCTTTTTCCATGTAGGTAATACTGGCTCCCAGCTCCTGCAATGCACCAACCAGTTTCCCAATGGGGCGGTTTTTCATTCTTTCGGTTCCAGTTAGAATCACTTCCTGGTTACCGATGGCGTAATAAGCAGTCAGAAACCTCATAGTTGTACCTGCATGTCCTGCATCTTTAATTTTATCTCTGGAACGGAGCAGGCGGATCATGGTTTGCGTATCATCACTCTCTGATAGATTTACGGGATGAACCTTATTCCCAGAGAGGGCCGAGATCATCAGCAACCGGTTACTGATGCTTTTGGATGAAGGAAGATGCGGAATGGTCCGGATCCTTCGGGGTATATTTTGAATACATAATCGCATACAAGATCTTTAGGGTACAAAAATAGATAAAATACCAAATTTCCTGTTTATTTTTAAAAGACGGTATGAAAAGAAAGCTTCATTTTTTACTTCCTGATCAAGGATTATCTGAGTATTCGACGGAAAGAACAAAATTTTTTGGCCGGGTGGAATCCCTGGTACATTTGATGGCCTTGAATGTTTCTTAGCTGTTTTAGTGACAGGAACCAAACCCTGAATTACAGAGCTTCCCGTTTTCGCTGTCCGTTTTCTGATCATAAAAGCCAACTCACAGATGTCGGAATATATGGAATATCTTAATTAATATATTGCATAACATGTAGTTTTATCGGAGAAATCGAAAATTTATCTTAGTATTTTTGAACTGAATTTCAAATTTCACCTGAATCCATGTGATAATGAAAGAGATTAACATCGAAAATACCCAAATCGCTTTTAAGATACGTACCAACAGTGAATTGCGCAGAGCGGGGTTAATGTTCCGGCTAATTTCGAGGCCCGGACTTGTAAAATTTGGAAACGCCTTCATCAGCACCATGGCCAGATCGGGGATACCCGTAAACTGGATAGTTAAACCCACAGTTTATCGTCAATTTGTTGGAGGAGAGACCATTGATGAGTGCTCAGCCGTCATTGAAAAACTGGCTACGGGTAAGGTAAAGTCCATCCTTGATTATTCTGTTGAAGGAAAGGAAAATGATGAAGATATTCAGAAAGCGCTTGAAGAAACCTTACGGGTTATCGATTATGCCGGGAAAAACAGGAATATTCCGTTTGCAGTTTTCAAACCTACTGCCTTTATTAAATCAAGTGCACTTGAAAAACTGAATATCGGAGATCAGAATCTGCCGGAAGAAGAATGGGAGGAAGGAGTAAAATTCCGGGACCGGGTCAATCAGATGTGTCGAAGAGCGGCAAGCTACGATCTGCCTATTTTAATTGATGCAGAGGATAGTTGGTATCAGGACTTTATAGACCGGGTGGTATATGAAATGCAGAAGAGGTATAACCAGGAAAAAGCCATTGTTTACAATACCTACCAAATGTACAGATGGAACAGATTGAAGGTGCTAAAGGAGGATATTGAAAGAGCCCGGAAAGGAAAATTCTTCCTTGGCGCGAAATTTGTGAGAGGAGCGTACATGGAAAGGGAACGGGCAAGGGCCAAAGAAAAAGGCTATCAGGATCCCATTCAGGCGGATAAGGAATCGACGGATAGAGATTATAATCTTGCGCTGGAAATTTCCGTTAAAAACATAGATATTGTTTCTGTTTTCAATGGTACACATAACGAAAAGAGCTCACTTTTGCTCACTGTACTTATGGAGGAGCATAAGCTGAAACCTGAGGATCCGCGTTGTTGGTTTTCACAGCTTTATGGCATGAGCGATAACCTCAGCTTTAATCTTGCCGATGCAGACTATAATGTAGCCAAGTATGTGCCCTACGGGCCGGTAAAACAGGTATTGCCTTATTTAACAAGAAGAGCTGAAGAGAACACTTCGGTTAAGGGACAAACCGGTCGAGAATTGTCGTTGATTGAAAAGGAATTAAAACGACGGAAGCAGAAGAAATAAAAAAATGTAACACTCTGTTTAATACACTTAAGTATGAAGCTTGCAAATAAAAAAGAAACCTATCACATCTGGCTGCAAAAATTCATTGCCACTGTTATCTTTACACCTCTGGTTCTGGTGGTGGCTTTTTCAAAATTTTTTAATGAGCCGTTTTTAGGGCTTAACAGAGCCCTTCTTATTATCATCCTCAGTTTAATGTATCTTGCTGTGATCGCATATCATCACCTGCTTAATCCCTATTTTATTTTTTATACCGATCATGGCGATAAGCTCCAGTTCAGGTATTATCCTATCAGAGCATTTAACTCGAAGAAGAACAGCATCCTTATTCCAAAGCATAAATTTGTAAGCTTCAAAACAGAGAAAACCTTTCTTGGAGAAAAGTTATACCTCTACCAGCAAAACCGGAAAGGCTTAGCCAAATATCCCCCTATTTCTCTTTCGGGTCTTTCTTCCAAAGACCGGGAGGATTTAAAAACCTCTTTAAATCAATACCTTAAAAAATAATCCGGGGTCAAAACGCTGAGATTTTCACTTCTTTTCCATAAAGGAGAAAAACTCAGTCTTTATGGATGAGGAGATAAAATATTTGCTTGCTTTGACCATGATTCCATCAATTGGTTCAATTACCGCAAGAAAGCTTATTATTCATTCAGGTTCTGCTTCGGCTGTTTTCAGGGAGAAAAAGCAGACCCTGATCAAAATTCCCGGGATTGGGGATATTCTTGCAGAAAGAGCCCTTTCAGGTGATTTATTGGAAAAAGCTGAAAATGAAATTGCTTTTTGCGAAAGGAATGAGATCCGGATAATGGATTTTTATTCAGAGAAATATCCAACAAGGTTGAAAAATTGTCCGGATGCTCCCTTGATTTTGTTTTATCGGGGTCAACATTGTTTCGATTCCATGAAAATGGTAAGTGTTGTTGGGACCAGGCGGGCATCTTCTTATGGTACCGAGATCTGTGAAACCCTGGTGAAAGATATTTCCCATGCGCACAGGAATGCGGTTATTGTAAGTGGCCTTGCTTATGGCATTGATTACCAGGCCCACCTTGCAGCTTTAAAAAACAATCTTAAAACCATCGCCGTTCTTGGGCATGGTTTGCATACCCTTTATCCTTCACAACATAAACATTTGGCTCTTAAAATAATGGACAACGGATGCCTGTGCACTGATTTCTGTTCTGATATGGAGCCGGAACGCAATAATTTTATCAAGCGAAATCGCATAATTGCCGGCTTGTCTGATGCCACTATCGTTGTTGAGTCAGGGTTGAAAGGAGGGGCTTTAATTACAGCAGACATAGCCAGCTCCTACAACAGGGATGTTTTTGCTTTTCCCGGAAGGGCAGGAGATGAAAAATCGATGGGTTGCAATGCATTGATAAAATTTCATAAAGCCGGCATGATTGAGGGCCTGAAGGATCTTGAATATTTCCTTGGCTGGCAGCGGGGTACAAATGATCCTGCACCTCGTCAGAAACTTCTTTTCACCGATTTGTCGGAGCAGGAAGAAATGGTGGTAAAGGTACTAAGGGAGGAAGATAAAATTTCACTCGATTCTCTGAGCTTAAAACTGAAATGGCCGGTAAGTAAAGTCTCGGCTATTTTATTAAACCTTGAATTTGAGGGCATAATCAGAACTTACCCGGGGAATTATTATCGATTGAATTAAAATACTGCTGTAAAACATCTAAACTTATTTTTATTCCTACTTTTGCATCGGATTTCATTTTTGTCCTGACAGGTTGAAAATCCAGGAAAAGAGGAAATCTTTTCATTGCAGATTTAATTTTCAAGTTTTATGCTGCAAATCATATGAATAAAATCGAAAGGTTTAAAAAATTATATTGACAAAGTTCATAAGTTTGTTTAAATCAGAATCAGTTATAATCTAAAAACCTATTTATCAATGGACCCCCGAGTAGAAAATTTCATGGCCCGCATCAAGGCCAAAAATCAATCTGAACCTGAATTTCATCAGGCAGTAATGGAAGTTGCCGAATCTCTAATTCCTTATATTGAGGAACATCCAAAGTATAAGTATGCAAAAATTCTGGAGCGGATCGCGGAACCTGAGCGAATCGTTATTTTTAGGGTTCCATGGATGAATGATAAGGGAGAGGTAGAAGTTAACCGTGGATTCAGAATTGAAATGAACAGTGCCATTGGACCTTATAAAGGAGGATTACGGTTTCATCCTACTGTGAATCTTGGGATATTGAAATTTCTTGCTTTTGAGCAGGTATTTAAAAACAGTTTGACCACCCTTCCGATGGGCGGAGGAAAAGGCGGCTCCGATTTTGATCCCAAGGGAAAATCGGATAATGAGGTCATGCGTTTTTGTCAGAGTTTCATGACAGAATTGTTTCGTCATATTGGACCTAACACTGATATTCCCGCCGGAGATATTGGTGTGGG
>CAZQOV010000114.1:0-10749 GCA_964595055.1 uncultured Bacteroidaceae bacterium
GGTGGAGGAAAGGTTTCAGATGGGTTTAAGGTTTAAACGGTAATCGGTAATCGGTAATCGGTAATCGGTAATCGGTAAACGGTAAACGGTAAACGGTAATCGGTAATCGGTAATCAGTAAACTGTAATCAGTAAACTGTAATCGGTAAACGGTAATCGGTAATCGGTATGACTACTTCCAAACTCATCAACCCTTCAACCCATACCTGCCCGCCGAAGCATAGGCCAACGCGTTGGCAGGCGGGAACCCATCAACCCATCAACCAACAATGAGCTCTTCTAAACTTCGCTTCGGGACATGATGTACTCCATCCTCATCCCTGTAATACTTAATGTCGCCATCCTTAATGTCTTCAATCACAACTTTCTCAGCAGGTTTGCCTAGGGCGATTACCTGGATTATCTTCAGATGGGCGGGGATTTCAAGCAGGACAGATAGTTTATCTTTTTTAACGGAGGCTATAATGCAACCTCCCAGGCCTTTTTCAACTGCTGTGAGGAGTATGCTCTGGGCAGCGATACCGTCATCACAAAAATAATTTTCACCCAAAGTGGTGTCATGCAGCTGAATAATATAGGCTGTGGGTCTTTCTCCTTCAGCAGGTCCGTCCCAGTCCTTGAGATAACCGGCCCATGCAAGGGTGGAAAATATGTTTTCATTTTGTACCGGATGGTTGGATAGGATATATTTCAAGGGCTGAGCATTTCTTGCCGAAGCCGATAACCTGGCAGAATCGATCATGTCTACAAGATCTTCCCTGTCGATTTGATGATCCTGGTGGAAACGGCGGTAGCTGCGGTTTTTAAGTAACAGGTCTTTTAGCATTTTTTTATTTTATTAAGTATTCAACGATTAATGAGTTATGCAGTTTGCTTAAATATAGTTTTCTTGAATTTGATGGTAATTTTTTTAATCGTTGTTATTATTCAGAATTAAACCAAAATACAGATTACTTCAGATAAAAAAACTGTTTATTTTAAAAACAATGTATATCAAGAAATCCTAAACTCTTACAAACTGTATTGCAGAACTAAATATTTCACAGAACTTAAATTACCTTATCTTTAGCATTATTCAGTACAATTAATTGATCCTATTTCATGAAAACTGCATAGCCGGTATTATGCATATTCTAGCAATATCCATTATATTAAAAATTGATGAAAAACTGCATAACTGAATAACTGCACAACTATATGATTGTCTTATTCCTCAAAAACAACACTAAGCGGAAAGGCAAACCCATTCCAGTACATCTCCGCCCTTTCCGCTGTCATCTTTCCATCATAAACAATCATTCTGTAATTTAGTTGGTAATTTTTTCCGGGTTCTATTATCCAGTCTTTTAATCTTGTTGGGCAATAATCGAACATGAGTTCTCCTGTGCCTCCTGCTGCATCTTTTGGCCATATTCTTAGTGCTTCGGGATGATCGTAGTTAAAAGGATGACTCAGGAATAATATTCCGCTTCTTCCTTCTTTTACCGATGAAGCGCCTTCTACAATACACCATCTTGCTCTTTCTCCGTCAGCATTTTTCCGGGTTTTCCCTTCTGAAGTCAGTACAGTGCACGTCTTCTTATTCCATTTCGGTGTAGCCCGGAATGCCAATCCTCCGCCATATCGGTATGCATTGAATATGATGGTATCGGCTATGTTATTGTAAAAATTGCTGTGGTAATCGATCATCCTCTCCGAGCGATCCGAAAATGTATCCCATGAGCGGATCTTCCAGGTTTCAAGCATTGTTGCACGGTCAGGGCCTTTTGCTCCAAAGTCGAGATGTTCGTGAAGGCTTGAAAAACCTGCAAACAGTTCACCCGAATAGCTATCGATCATATTTGCAAATCTCACCGTTCCCTCTCCTTTTCCCAGGTTCCAGTAATCGATCTCTCTGTCGTTAATATGTGTTTTTGTCCATGGCGACCATATCCCATAATGGTGATAATGGTCTTTGGGCTGGATATTGGTAAGTATCTCACCACCAGGCGACCAAAGAGGATGAATATACGCTGAGCGTTTATAGATGGGATCGATTCCTTCGGGAGGGTATTTTTCAGCAATTCCGTAGCGAAGAACTTCGTTACCATCCAGAATGATCTCAAGCTTTTCGTGATCAATAGCAATAGCGAACCGGCTGTTCTCTTTTTCTTTTTCTTCAAATACGAGGAGATAATCCTTGCGGGTATTTTTCCGGAGTTCTCCTTCAATAACAAACCAGAAGAGTCCTGTTTGACCCGGATCTTCCTGTAATTTTACAGCTTCTTGTTTTTTATTCGAAACATCGTAAAGTACCACATCATCATTCCCGGTATAGATATCGGCATTAAGCCTGAAAGAAACCGGGCAATCCAGGTAGTTTCGTTCTCCGGATTCGACAAAAAATCTGATTTCCTGGGCTTTGATATTTAAAATGAGAAGAAAGGAAAAAATCAGGAGAATGGTTTTTTTCATCACAATCAGGATTTCTATATTACGGGAGTTGAAAATAATGTTTTTTTGAGATAAAAACAATTCATTGATTGCTCAACCAACCTGACATACTTTTAGGGATTGCCACTGAAGGTATTGCCGCAAATTTCGCTGATTCATACAGATTATTAATTCTTCCTGAATCTAAAATCGTTAACCAATATTTGATATTCATTTGTGCAACCAAATATCAAAACCCAAGAATGAGCTGTGCAGCGGCTCATTATTAATGACAGCCAACTTTCCTTACAAAATTAAAACGCAATATATATCCTCTGCCATGAACGGATAAATGCTACAATATCGTTTCGTTTTCCTGCCGAAAGCATCGGATATTCACTATTTTCATATCCCCATGACGGCATCTCCGTGCCTTCTCTTCCAATTGTAATCGTGGCCATCATGTATCCATTTGATGCAGCACTCAGAAATTCCTGGTTATTAAGCGCAGGGGCAATAACACCTTCTCCCTCATCGCCATGGCATTTTGAACAATGGTTTTGAAAGAGTTTTTCACCCTCAGCATGATTTCCCGGGTTGGGTCCTGCGAAAATGTATTTAGGAGGCAAAGCCGCTTTTTCTTTCATGAATGCAATGATGCTGCTGATATCCAGAATCTCCAGCCTTTCCTGTTTATTCAGGTCCTTTGTCCATCCGAACATAGCTGTGTGGGTTCTGCCTTCAGCAACTGTTTTGTAGACAAAATAATCTGAGGTGGCGTTTAAGAAATTCCTATTAATGATGGAAGGTGCTGAGTTTCCCTCTCCATGCACTCCATGACATCTCGAACAGTTATAATGAAACAGGATCTCTCCTTTTTCACTGCTTCCGGGAGGTAAATTTATGTTTTGAGGATATACAGGACCCGAAAACCAGCTTCTCATGTAGGTTAATAGATCTCTGATTTCCTTATTTTCAAATTCTTTCCATGCCGGCATAGCTGTGTTTTCTCTCCCTTGCATTAAGGTTTTCAGGATAAACACATCCGATGCCCATTTTAAAAAGCTTTCTTGATTCAAAGCTACAGCAACTCCTCCTTTTCCATTTTGTCCATGACAGGATACACAATTGTTTGCGAATATTTTTTTTCCATTCTCAGCATTTCCATTAATTGGGATAACAGAAGAAAGTTCCCAGTTTGATCTGGTTGCAGAATGGACTTGTTCACCCACTTCTGACAACTCTGTCATTGTAAAGCCTGAAATATCCGGGGCCCAGGAAGCCATTTGCCGGTTGCTTCTTCCATGCAGGACGGTGAAATTGATAAAATCTGATGAAGCGACCCTTAAAAAGTCCTGATTCATGATGGCCGGAACACCGGTTTCATAGTTTTCATAACCCTTTCCTTCCCCATTTTTCCCATGACATGATGAACAGGTATATGAGTAGATTTCTTCACCTGGCAACAACTCTCTTATGCCCTTAAGTTCTTCCAGCATTTCAATGGAAAAATATTCCAGGGGAATATCGGGTTTCGCAAGTCCCATGACAAATGTTGCCAGTGCTTCCAGTTCGGATTCAGGGAGGTTTATACTCAACATTTGAGAGCCGGGAGAAACCATCTCGGGATCTTTAAAATGTTGTTTTAGCCAGTTGGATACGGACTGTTCCCCGGTGATGTTTTGAAAATCGTATTCGTACCGTGTTTTTTCTCCCTGCTCGGTGAGGTCGGGACCCAGTATTCCTCCTACTCCCCTGGCCTTATGACAACCCAGGCAGCCTTCTTTTGCAAAGATGGTTTGTCCGTGAAGAAAGGTAGTGGTTTCTTCAAAATAATCGACCGGATTAAAAATTGCCAGATGACACTGGCCACATGATGCCTGAATATAAGGTTGATGGAGTAAAGGTCTGGACCAGTGGGTTTCCTCCTCCAATCCGTGGGCATTTTTTTTATCCATTGCTCTGCCTTGTCCTCCATGACAGATCGTACAGCCATAATCCTCCATGGGGTGTTGCACAAGATAATCTCCGGGATGTGGGGAATGCGGCTGGGGTTTCCCTTTCATCATAGGATTATCCATGCCCCGGTGGCAACTTATACATCGGTCATTACGGTTGAGCTGTGGCAGTTGTATCTCATATATGCCCACTTCGGAGATAACATCTTCCTGAAAACCAAGACTGTCGTTTATTCGGGTCATCAATTGGACATATTCTTCCTGCTCCTTTTTCCAGTCTTTACCGTAAAGGCTGTTAAGCCAAAGGTACCCAAACAGGATTAGAAGGATTACAGACAATCCGCTAACCGTTCTTCGGATGTTTTCTATGTATTTTTTTTCTTGCATCATAACGTTTTTTACATGGGCCATTTGGATCTAGACCAGTAGAATTCCCAGTCGGGTCCACGGAACCATATGCCTATAACCGTCAATATTATTAATGCAGTGAGAGTAAGCGTAAAAAGTGCTATTGCTGCTGCTCTTCTTGAGCCCGAGCGTTTTTTCACCCAAATTGAATAGCCGATATAAATTATGCTTATCAGCGATGCAGGATTAAAGAGCATCACCCAGAATTGAGGAATTCCGGGTATCCAATCTCTTAACCAGCCAATATCGATGTAAATCCAAAGGATTGCGATCAATGAGAGGGAGGCAAACAGAATGGAATACAGGGTAATTTTAAATCCTTGTTTGCCAGAGAACCAGATTCCCATGTTTTTTTTCTCTCTGTCCACGTATGGGATAGAGATCAGAAAGGCCAAATACAATAAAGGGACGAGTATTCCTCCGGTAAATGCCGAATACGAGACCATTTCCTGAATTCCCAGAAAATACCAGGGGGATTTTGCGGGGTTTTCCGGTACTGCCGGGTTGGCTTCTTCAAGGAGAGGGGCATCCATGAAGATGGCCATGATCATGAGGGCAACGAGCAGAGCAAGAAAGATGGCGAGCTCAATCCACATCAGCAACGGCCATGCAAGCCATTCTTTAGGGTTTGTCTTCTCTGTTTTTTCAGGACGGCTCAGTCCCCCGTCTTTACGAATTCTCCAAAAATGTACAGCGGTAAGGATCACCAGGGTAACTGGCAAGAAGATTACATGCAAGGCGAAAAAGCGGGATAATGCAGGTTGCGATACCGATACATCACCTATAAGTAATTTCTTAAGGAAGCTTCCTACATCAAGGAATGCAGTAATTCCAAGAACATCTGTTAATTCGTGGAAAGAAGCAGCAATGTTGGAACCTATGGTTACCGCCCAGAAAGCAAGCTGATCCCATGGTAATAAATATCCACTGAAGCTCATCAGTAGCACTACAACAAGCATTGCCACTCCAATAACCCAATTGGTGGACCTGCCTCCGGAATAGGAGCCGGTGTAAAAAACCCTGATCATATGAAGAAAAACCAGGATAACCATCCCATGGGCAGCCCATCGGTGCATGTTTCTAAGAATTCGGCCACCGGGAACCACAAAAACAATATCTTTTACTGAATCGTAAGCTCTCTCTACCGAGGGGGTATAATAAAACAAAAGAATGACTCCGGTCAGTAGCAGAATCAAGAACAGGATGCCAAGCATAACTCCGAATCCCATAGTATATGAGGGTTTTAGAGAATAGGGATGAACTTTTGCAGAATGGATATGCAGAAAAAAATTGCGGGTAATTCTTTTAATCCTTTCCCTTCTCTGAATTCTTTCCGCCTCTACGATGTTTTCGTTGCCGGCTTTCTCCCGGAAAACCTGGTCAGGGTCCTTTTCCATAGATACTTATTCTTTTCGGTGAATGAATTCAAGCCTCCTCAAATCGATCCAAGACACTGTGTTTTGATGGCCTACATGGATTCATATTTCTGTCATTTTAGGTGAGGTAGTATTTATAGCTCGGAGCAACCTTGCTATCGAGATCAACCACCAGTTTTCCGTCCTGTGCAGCGTAAAGCTTAAACCAGGCCAGGTTGGCAGGAGCGGGGCCGGATAGCACTTCTCCTTTTTCGTTGTATTTTGAACCATGGCAGGGGCACTCAAACCCATCTAGACTCTTGTCAAGAATACATCCCAGATGCGTACAAATGGCCGATACCGCACTTACGCCTTCATGATCACGATAAATGAAAATCTCATATTTATCAATGTAACTGAAGGTATCCAGGGGATATTCATTGGCATTTCCAATCTTAACTTTCTGTCGGCGTACAAAAGAGGGGGGATAGAATTGTCGAAAAAATGATAGTCCTGCAAATGCACCTGCGATAGCAGTAATCCATAAGGTAACCTTTTTAAAGAAATGCCTTCTTTTCATGGTGTAAAGATTAATGAGTCTTTTTTTTTCCTAAAATTATTAAGATTCTTTTTGAATAACATTATTGCCGAAGGTTTTAATGGTAATTTATATACATTTGAAATAATTCGGTGGCAGGGATAGTTAATTAAAAAGGCCTTAATTCAAAACTCTTTTTAGTACGGATAGAACCCCGGATTTTTATTGGCAAAGCTTTTCCCAAAAAACCTTAATTTTATTTTATAGAACAACATGAAAAAATATCGCTCCATAGTTCTCATACTACCAATAAGTCTTATATTCCTTATATTTCTTGCTTCGAATTGTAAAAGAGATACTGTTGAATCAAGATCTGAGCCTACCCCTCGCGGAACATTTACTGCGGAATATGTTGGAAGAGAAAGTTGCAAGGAGTGTCATGAACTGCAATATGATTTATTTCAGGGCTCTGATCATGATCAGGCTATGGAACCAGCAACGGAGGAATATATTGTGGGTGACTTTGATGATGCAACTTTTACTCACCATGGGGTTACTTCAAGATTCTACAAAAAAGACGGGAAGTTTTTTGTATACACTCAAGGTGCAGAAGGTGTTATGCAAGAATTTGAGATTGCATACACGTTTGGGATCAGGCCTCTTCAGCAATATCTTATTGAGTTTCCCGGAGGGAGATATCAGTGTCTTCCCTTATGCTGGGATACCCGTCCCGAGAGCGAGGGAGGCCAAAAATGGTTTCACATTTACGGAGAAGAGCATATACCTCCTGATGATGTACTTTTCTGGACCAAAGTAAATCAAAATTGGAATTATATGTGTGCGGAATGTCATTCTACCAATCTCAGGAAGAATTACCAGCATGAAACCCGGACTTATAATACGACCTGGTCGGAGTTGGATGTATCCTGTGAAGCTTGTCATGGTCCTTGTTCCGATCATGTAAAATGGGCTGAGATTGTTGAGCAAGGAGGAGATCCTGAGGCTTATCCGGATATGGGTCTTACCGTTCTTCTGAAGGACAGGGATAATGCTACCTGGGTTTTTGATCCGGATTCTGCAACAGCGCGAAGGTCGGTGCCGAGAGAAAATGATGTTCTCGTTCAGATGTGCTCACGTTGTCATTCCAGACGCTCTGTATTGACTGAAGATTATTTTCATGGGGCTTCCCTTTTAAATACCCATTGGCCGGCCTTATTGGAAGAAGGGCTTTATTTTGATGACGGGCAGATTCTGGAAGAAGTATATGTTTATGCTTCTTTTTTACAAAGCAAGATGTATGAAGCCGGCGTTAGCTGTAAAGACTGTCATGAGCCACACAGCGGAAAAATATATGTGCAGGGTAATGCTCTTTGCTACCGGTGTCATCTCGCTTCTGAATATGGTACCCGGGAACATCATTTTCATGATCCCGAGCAAGAAGGGGCCAGCTGTTTTGAGTGCCACATGCATGAAAGGACCTATATGCAAATCGATCCCCGGAGAGATCATAGCATCCGGATTCCAAGGCCCGATCTTTCTGAAGAACTTGGAACGCCCAATTCCTGCAATCAATGTCATCCTGAAGAATCAATTGCCTGGGCTACCCGTTATCTGGAAGAGTGGTATGGAAAGGATCTGCTGAACAGCTATCACTATGGTGAAGCTTTTCATGCCGCAAGGATGAATAAGCCTGGATCGGAGGATGAACTGATCAGTCTTGCGTCAGATGAGGATAATGCGCTAATGGTAAGGGCAACCGCCACTATGTTAATGTCGAACTTTCCGGGAGAGAAGCAAACGAGGTTGTTTGAACAATTGATTCGGGACGAAGATGGACTGGTGCGTTATGCCACTGTTAATGCATTGTCTCAGAATGCCGGGGAGGAAAATCTTCCGGTCCTTTTCCAGGGCTTGAAAGACACCATAAAACTTGTACGGGTGATGTCGGCTTTTAACCTGGCCGGAATCCCCGAAAATCAGATCCCTGCAATTTATCGGGCTGACTTTGAGAAGGGTATGGAAGAATACAAAAAAACACTTGAAATCAATGCTGATCACCCCAATACCCATATTAATTACGGAAATATTTACCTTCAGCAGGGAGATATTGCCAAGGCCGAAGAATCGTATCGGGAAGCGATAGAACTGGGTCCGGAGTTATTTTCTCCCTATATAAATCTTGCGGATTTATACCGGAGGCAGGAAAGAGATGTTGAGGGAGAAAAGATCCTTAAAGAAGCGTTGGAAAATCATCCAAATATGGCGCCTATTCATTATTCACTGGGTCTTCTTAAAGTAAGGGAAGGGGATAACGATGCTGCTATTGAATATTTGGAAAAGGCTGCCACATTGGAATATAGCGATCCCCATTATACTTATGTTTATGCTGTAGCCTTAAATTCTGTGAAGAAACCGGATGAAGCCATTCGGGTGCTTGAATCCACCCTTGAAGAACATCCCTATAACAAAGAGATTCTGTATATTCTCACTACCCTTAATTATGAACAGGGAGATCTAACTACTGCCCGTAAGTACGCCAATAGGTTATATGAGTATTTTCCTGATGATAAGGATGTGCAGGATTTAATGAATGCATTTTGAAACAGAGGAAGGCGGTTTCTGATCTGGTAGGGATGAATTCCTGCAACAAGACTCTGCGTATATTCCCTAATCCGGTTAAAGCCCGAATTCCTCCGGTAAAACAATGATTAGGGTTTATGATATTTCCGGTAAGCTCATATCGGTAAGTAGAACCGAATTAAGCGAGGAGCCTATCATATAGATTTATGCCGCCCGCCTTAACGTGGCAGGCAGGCTGCACAACTGCGTAACCGCATAACTTCCCTCACCTCCATCCCCGACTTTTCTTATATTTCCGCATATTATAAGGCTTCTTTCTTGCTTTCCATTTTCCTTTATTCCGGGAGTATTCCGATTTATCCATTAACATTAGACCGCGGCGTTGATCGGCTCTTTTAGCCTGCCGGGTTGTCGCACAGGAGGAAATCGACAGGGTGAGAAATACGAAAATAGTTGCAATGGCAATGATATTGCCCTTTAGTAATAGTTTCATGGCGTGCGGTTTTAGGGGTTAAAACTATAGAGAAGGGCTTGCTGGTTTGTTTATACGGAAAGGGGAGGAGAGGGTTTGCTATTGTTAGATTTAAAATTGATAAAAAGCACAGGGTGATCTGGTTTAGTAGTTTGGGATCACATTGCTATTACTATTGTTCAAAGCCGGATGTGAAAAGTCAAAAGCTTATTATTTCTTAAGATAAACGGCATGACGAGAATTATTTAGTTAAATAAAATATAAAGGAGGCATGGGTATAAAGTAGATAATCATTTTGTTAAGGAAGGAGGAGAAGTAGACCCTAAGGGTGTTTTAAAAAAGGACAGATATCCTGTCTTTTTGCACCCTGTCAAGGCAAAAAATTTCAACAAATGCATAAATGAATCGGGAAAAAGAAGAAAATTATTAACTTTGCAGATCGAAAACGCAGGGTGATTCTTTATGGTAAGGATTATTCGTCTCTGAATCTAAGGTGTACAGGGTTATCCTTCGCTATCGTCTCCGCAGAGCTTCTGGGCTCGTGGAAAGATGAAGCGTACATGGTCGGTTGGCCGAGTGGCTAGGCATTGGTCTGCAAAACCAGGTACGGCGGTTCGAATCCGCCACCGACCTCAATACTTAAACCTAAGTCTGCTAATAAACAGGGGTTTAGGTTTTTTTATACCTTCAATTGTACCCGGTAGCGTACCCGTCTTGAACTCTTTGTTTCCACTTAAGGATGCGTGTCTTTTGGCACTCTTTATCAGAGCAATGCTTCTGCTTATTTTTTATACGGGGATTGGGTGGTACTTTTTTACCAAAATGCAGACAGGTAAAGATACGGGTCATGGCTAAAAGCTTTCAAAACCCCTAAGATTACTGAAAATCAGCCGAAACAGAATAGTGCTATATTAGTTCATAATCAATGCCTTCCATCTTCAGCATCTCTTTAATGTATTCTTCATGTCGCCAGGTTCGAAACTTGAACCATGCATCACGATAATTTGAATATTCAATCTCTGCTTTG
>CAZQOV010000115.1:0-10673 GCA_964595055.1 uncultured Bacteroidaceae bacterium
TTAAACCCTTAAACGATTAAACCATTAAACGATTAAACCTTTAAACCTTTAAACCCTTAAACCCATAAACCCATACCTGCCCGCCGAAGCATAGGCCAACGCGTTGGCAGGCGGGAACCATAAACCATAAACCCCCACTCCCCTTCCTAAAACTCCGCCCGCAAAGCAAACAACACATTCCTTCCTGCTCCCGAAATCCCTGAGCTGTAAGGCCGGTAGCGCTGGTCCGACAGATTTTCCACCCCGCCACTTATGCTGATCATCTCCGTGAGTTGATACAGGGCTTTGACATTCAGGGTATACCAGGCCGGTGCATAGCTGTTGCCGTTCTCGTCCAATGCGTAGATCTCATATTTTTCACGCTCACCCACAGGAAGCTCATCATGCGTTTTTTCACCCTGGTAAACGGAATTGATCTCCAGGGTAAACCCCTTCTTCTGATAGCGCAAGCGGCTCTCTCCAAACAATGGGGCTGCGTGTCGCGAGGGACTGGTGCTGCCGTCATCCAGCTCCTCCTCTCCTACCTGGAAATTCAGGTCAGACAAAAAGGTAAATCCCGCGGGCAACTTGAGCTCCATACCAGCCTGAACGCCATAAACATTGGCAACCGCAGCATTTTGCATGGCCTGCACCCGGCTCAGGGTGCCATCGTACATAATGCTGTCCCGCCCGTTTAGCTCATAATCCCTTCTTACCATCGCATTTTGAAGAATGGTATAATATCCGGTCAGATCCACCTTCAGATAATCATCGAAAACCTTCGCAACACCCAGATCAAGATTGTAGGCATATTCGGCCTGCAAATCCGGATTGGGCACCACAACAGACCCGGGTTCTGAATCAAACACCTTACCTATGTCGTCCACATTGGGTGAACGGAAAGCGGTGCCAAAATTGGCTTTAACCACCAAACTCCCTGTGGGTTTGTAAACGCCCCCGATACTACCGGTTAATGCTCCATTGTTAATCTCAGCGGTAGTAAACGGAAGTGGATAATAATCTGCATTATCACTGAAGTCAGCATCGAGTAAGAACTGATTATAACGCAAGCCTGCCTGCAGCGTAAGCTCTTCTGAAATCCGGTATTCATTATTCAGGTAGAGCGCTATGGAACGCCAGGCAGATTGCGGGTATCTGTCAGGTCCGTCAACCACAGAATCGGGCTTAATAACATTGTTGAAAATGATATCATTTCTGCCATCTGAGTGCACATCATTCTGTATATACTCTGCGCCATAAAACAGGGTATTATTCCTACCTGTCGATTTTGTAAAATCGAGGTTTGCAGACCAGGCTGTCACATTTTCTGTGCGTCTTTCGCGGATATCGCTATTCAGATCCCGGCTGATCCGGCTTTCTTCGAAGGCCTGCTGGGCGAGCCTCAGGGTCACCTGGTCGTAAAATGTGTTTTCATTCTGATGATTGACAGTCACATTATTCATCATCCATTTCTGAGGCCCATAATTCCATTCGGCATAGCGTGCCGTACCGTTTCTTACCCTTTTATGCCGGTCATAACGGCCATATGGTGAAGTGGCAGAGTAATGAAAGCCATATTGAAAATCCCATTTATCATTGGGCCTGAAGCGGAATTTCTGCATCAGATTTACCTGTGAATAAGCCGATGGGATCTGCAATAGTTTATCATCCTGGGTGATCAATACATCAAGACTATCGTGTCGTTCGGGATAGTAATCCTTGATATAATCCTCAGGCCCCTTGCTGCCCTGTCTTAAATGTCCATAATCCCAGGTGCTGAAACTGGTTAACATGGACCATTTCTTCCAGCCCACGTTCACATCGAAATGCCCGGTTTTCTCATTATTGGCCGATGAATAGCGTGTGATGGCTTTTCCTGTAACCAGGGGTTCCTCATTCAAAGACAATTGAGGGCTAAGGGTCTGAAAACTCATTGCACCGCCAATGGCATCGCTGCCGTAAATTACCGAGCCGGGACCGAACAGTACTTCAGTACGTTCAATGGCAAAAGGATCGAGATTGATGACATTCTGCAGATTGCCTCCTCTGAAAATGGCAGTGTTCATACGCACTCCGTCAATGGTGTAAATCAACCGGCTGGTAGCAAAACCTCTGATCATGGGACTACCCCCTCCCTGCTGACTTTTCTGAATGTATACCTTTCCGGAGGCGCCTATCAGGTCGGCTGCGGTTTGTGGATTCTGCAAGGCCATTTCCTGAGGCAAAACGGATATAATTTTCGAAGGAACATTCCCTGAGGTTTGTTTCCACCGGGTACCAGAAACCACCACCTGATCAAGATTCATGGCCTTTTGTTCCAAACTGATATCAAAACCGGCCGCTTCAATAAAATCGTAAGATAGAACTCTGGTCTCATAACTTAAATGTCTTACCTGGATTCTTTCAGACCCATCGAATTTCGAAATATCGGCCTTGCCCCTCACATTTGTAATGGTGGATGCCTTGGGACTTTCACTGATAAGGACCACACCCGCCAGAGGCTCCTGGGTTTGCTGATCGCTTACGCTTATGGTTTGTGCATTGGCCTGTAATGCGTAACTTATCAATAACCAAAATATATAAATGCGTTTCATTCTAATTTTTTAAAAATGAAAATAATCTGCCTCATTGCTTAAGGGCAAACATTGAAATCAAATGTTCAAAATATTTCATAAACTACCGAAAATGCCTGTGCGTAAAGCTATCCAAAAAGTCATAAATATTCCAGGTGTGTTTCAAATTGGAAATGTCCAAATTATTTGCCCCTTTCACTCCAATATTTGTGCCATATGGTTATAAAACATTTGGAAGTTATTCTTCTGGTTAATCCCGGGTAGGAGATTATTTCCAGGAAATTTGCATTCAGCCACAGGGAACATCCTCGCACTCACTCTCCAATTGGTGGACTTCAAAGCAAGTAATTTAACCTGCTAAGTTAAAACTTCAGAACAATAATAAAAAACCCTTCTCCCTGACAATCTTCACAGCCAATAACCCCTCTCCCCTCGCCTTCTCAAACGACTCCCTTCCTTCCGAAAACGCAAATCAGGCAACACCAGGAGAACCGGCAATGTCAATCCAGCCAATTCCGAAAAGCTCATATAGCCCACTGGAGTCAAGCAGAATAAATGCATAAAGCTGAAATAATGACACCCACAATGGTGGTTTTAGGCTCAGCCCAGGAGATAGTTTTTAATACGGATCCGGCTATCAGTCCGGCCAGAAGAAAAAATAGACTTGTCCTTCAAGCCTTTACTTTTAAAAATTTATTTACTATATTAGCCCTATTCCGGCCTGAAGTGAGTGTTTAACTAAACCAATTGATCATACCCGGATATGGGAAAAAACAGCTTATGTTCTTCCTCCCGTGAGCTACAGGATAAGAAGGAACATGATGAAGGAATCATGGTAAATTACTATTATCCTTCTGAAGACTTATGCGATATTGTAAAATATTACTGGATCGTGAGGGTAGATGACGCTGCCGGCAACAAAAAACTGGCGAAAATTTCGCCTTCAGGGTTTCCGGAATTGATTTTTCATTTTGGGGATTCGGTATGTATCAGCACCTGCAGCGGAAAACAGCCTGGAGAGCCGTTCGAAAGTCTTATTGCCGGTCAGATTACCCGGCCGGTGCTGATTGATATGAAGAAGAGTCTTTATTGTTTATGCGTTAAGCTTCAGTCATGGAGCCTAAGCGCCTTGTTTGGCATAAAAAGTACAGAATTCCTTAACCAGGCGGTCCGCCTGAATGATGTCTCTCTGCAACCGGGAAAAATGCTGCATGAACAGCTCTTCTGTGCTTCCGGAGATAAAGAAAGAATTTACAGGATCGAACAATATCTTCGGGAAAGGTTAAAAAAGTACCGAAGTCGCACCCATCCTGAGACTGTGCAATTGATCAATTATATCAAAAATAATAATGATAAGGAGATTTCCCGAATCGCCGGTGAAATTCATTTGAGTAGCCGCACCTTACAGCGCAAATTCAAAGAAGATACCGGTATAAGTGCAAAAATGTTTTTCCGGATCATGCGCTTCAATAAAGTTTATAATCTCATAAAAAACCAAAAACACATAAGCCTTCAGGATATTTGCTTTCAACTGGGGTATTATGACCTTCCTCATCTGATCAATGAGTTTAAAGCCTTTACCGGCAGTTCTCCTGTTCGGTATTTCAAAAAGGAAAATACATACAACAAATTCTTTGCCGGAAAGATTTAATCCCTGTCCATTTTGTCGCTTATTTCCAATTTTTTCATGATGGAGTTTATTTACTTACAACCATGAAAAAAATCATCTATACCTTTTTATTTCCAGGTCTGATATTTTTTTCGTCTTGTGAAGAATCGGGGGAACAACCCGCATTGAAATCGGAAACAACAGCTTTAATCATAACGGAAACTATGACATCTGCCTGGGTAGTAATGTCAGTTTTCCCGATCTTGGAGGAAATACATTTATGGTCACCGATGATATTCACCTTCAACAGACAGGACTTTTTCTGACTCCGGTGATTCATCCTATTAACTGCATTACCCTAACTTATTCGGGGTAAGTAACAACCATAACTAACCGCGGAGCATAGATAATCGAGTCTATGCTCCTTTTATCTCCCTTAACTTAAAACTTATAGCTTAACCCAAGTCCAAATACTTCCTTTAGCTGCAAGCTGCCTTCATCTCCATCATTTTGCTGAACAACAACATCTTTGTCCCATATCAACATAGTGTTAATCGTAGCGGAAAGAAATTCATTGATCGTCATTGACAACAATAATTCTGCACTTACATCGATTTGCTCAGGATTTTCGAGATAATTTGAAAAGAAGCTCACATTTGATCTGAAATCTACATTTTCCATAATTCCAAGGCTATAATTAACCTTAAGGAATCCTCCCAGTTCTGCCCTAAATTTACTACCGGGATCTACACCGAATTTCCCAATATTGGAAAGTGAATCGTTCATTACAAAAGTATATTTCCCGGTAATGGGCGAAATATACACCTGAAAATTATTCAGGGGTTTATAGTCCATACCGATAGAAGTTGTGAGATAGGCTGGTGCAAAAAAATCAGATATCAGAACCGAATCATTGGGATAGTTATACCCTTCAGCAAATTGCGTCCTGAAATTGATTAAGGCACTGTAGTACCAGGCTTTCGAAGCCTGTAACCCATATTGAGAGCTAAACTCTATCCTGTCGTTACTTTTTTTGGTGAGAGCCTCATCCTTTTCGCCCTGTCTTATCAGACCGTATCCAAGATCGAGCGTATTTTCCCAGCTAACATTATCTTTATTATAGTTCAGATAGACATTCAGAAGAGCGGCAGCAGAGATCGAAGGTTCACCACCGGCAGCCCATTGATAAAGGGCAACCTGGGACATAGTAAAGGTGCCGACACCCCCAAATTTCCAGGCGGTATCTGCAGGTTCCTCTTCCTGTGCAAGCAAAGGAAAAATCATGAGGGAAAAGACAAGTACTAAAATATTTTTTTTCATAATTTAAAATAAGGATTAGGTATTCAAAAAAATAGTGCGCTGTAACTCACCGGGATTTTACGATAAAGCAAACAAAAAAGTCAGGAAATAGTTTAACATTTTATCTGACAAGCTCAAAGATACACGGGAGAAACAAAACACAGAATGTTTTAAGTGGTGCCAGATAAAGTAAAGGAATCCCTTCATTTGCAATCGATTGTAAGTTTCGTTGATGTTTAGTGATAGGAGAAACTTTTAAAATCCGGCATAAGCTCTTCAGGAAGGTTTTCTTCACCTCTTAAGGCAGAAATCTACGGGAATATTTCGGATCAGGCAGGTAACAATGTTTTTTCCTGCCGAATAATCTATAACGGTTCCTGGCAATTAATCGGTAAAAACCATCCCTCAGGAAGCCCGGGACAAACCGAAGGAAATAGAAATAATTAAATGGAAAACATAATCTTCTGCTTATTCTCAGGGCAGCATCGGAACGGTAATAGATCTCATTATTTTCAATCAAAATTACGGTATCGGGATCTTTGACCTCGTCATATAATTCAGGATAATGCTCCTTCACAAAATTGGATTGCAAGGAGGAAAAGTAAAAAATGGGAGACTGCTCATACTTCAATATGAACTGTACTGAAGCAGAGCACAAATTACAATAACCATCAAAGAGGACAAGAGGTTGTGGTGTATTATCTGGGGTTGGGAAATGCATGGATCATAAATTATAATGAGCGATATATGGCCCGGATTTTCAGGCTAAATATCTTCCGCAAACACGTTCTTGGCGAAATGGGATATCCATCCATCTTTAATCATAGCTTACCGAATTAAAACATTTTCTACCCTCCCGATAAAAAAACGATGAAAATCTTCCTTGGGATAAATCTTATCTATAAGCTCTTTATGGATGAAGTTATCCGGTTTGATATCATCGGCATATATCTTTTTACATTCCAGGATAAGGCGGGCCTGTCCAAAGCCAATATTTCCAAGACCGGTGGTAAAAACATTCAGCCCGGTTTCGGCAGCCTTATCATGATGGCGACCAGATTTTGTACCGCAGAAATTAAGGATGTTCCGATATTCATCATCAAAAAAGGAGAGCGTATAAGAGCTCGATTTCTCAACAAACTCATAGGTATAACGCTGAGGCCTGATGAAACATATGGCAACGGGTAGATTCCACAATATTCCGAGCGATCCCCAGCTGGCAGTCATCGTATTCCACGATTCTGCATGACCGGCAGTGATAAGCATCCAGTCATCACCAATAGCCTTAAAAACATTGTCCGGAATATCAGTCGCCTTGATGCATTGAAACAAATTTTTCATGATACAGTTTTTTACAAACCACAAAGTAAGAAAATACCAGCAATATTTAATCTCAAACAGGTCGATTTTACGCAATCAATGAAAGAAAATGTGATTTAAGCTGCAGGATGAGCTGTCTGATTGCCTGAACCCAATTGCTGAGTCAGGATCCATTAAAAGTCTAGCCTGTAATTTTGGGCTGACAACAAAATCCGGATGTTTGCGATTAAGCTATACAACTGAGGCTAAATATTTTTTATTATCTTAGACCGCGAAAAAACTAATCCTGAACCATTTTCAAGCTGTATAACACAATGGTTTTTAGCGTTTTTTGCAGCTTATTGGGGATATCAAAGCAAGCAAAATGAGAGAAGCACTTGAAATTCTCGACAGTCTCCATCTCAACTTCTCAAAAGAAGGTCTTTTCACCTTAAACCTTATCCTGGCATTTATCATGTTTGGAGTGGCACTGGAGATTAAGGTGGATCATTTCAGAAAGGTATTGCTTAATCCCAAAGCAACGATTATAGGATTTGTTTCCCAGTTCTTTTTTCTACCGGCAGTAACGTTTATTGTTATCCTTCTGTTGAGCAATCTTATTACCCCAACCATTGCCCTGGGAATGATCCTGGTATCCTCCTGTCCTGGCGGAAATATCTCAAATTTCATATCCTCCCTGGCCAAAGGAAATGTGGCCCTTTCCGTAAGTCTTACTGCTATTGCAACCATATCTGCCATCATACTCACTCCTTTAAATTTTGCCATTTGGGGAAAATTATACATCATGGCTTACAATGTGAAACAAACCCACCTTCTTCAGCCCATCACAATTGACCCTTTAGAGATGTTTAAAACAGTATTTATTTTACTGGGTATCCCCCTGATACTTGGCATGACGGTGAATCATAAGTTTCCCGGATTCACAGCAAAAGTGGTAAAGCCTTTCAAAAATCTTTCAATTTTACTTTTCGTAGTTATTATTACTGTGATGTTTGCCAAAAACTATGATCATTTCATTCAACATATATTTTTTGTTTTCATCATTGTTTTAGTTCATAATGCAATAGCTTTGTCAACAGGTTTTACTTCAGCTTCGGCATTTAAACTCCCATCACTCGACAGAAGATCCATTACCATTGAGACCGGTATACAAAACTCGGGCCTCGCACTGGTATTACTATTTAATCCCAATGTCTTTCCTGAAACGATAACCCTCAACGGTGTTGAACGCCCGCTTGAGATTGGTGGTATGGCCTTTATCGCTGCATGGTGGGGAATATGGCATATAATTGCCGGATTAACCTTAGCAGGCATCTGGTCGCGCATACCGGTAGGTGAAGGAAAAAAACTTTTTAGTCGTTTAAAGAAAAAAAATTGAGAATGACAGATAAACGAGAAGACATACATCGATACCGCTTCGGATATTCTTTGTTGAAGGCTTATGAAACGTTTTGTTTTAAAAGATATTACAAACATTTGCAGGTCATTGGCCTGGAAAATATTCCCTATGGCAAGCCTTGTATTTTTACTCCCAATCATCAGAATGCACTCATGGATGCACTGGTAGTGGTGAATACTTCCAAAAAAGATACCATATTTTTTGCCCGGGCAGATATATTCAGAAAAAAGAAACAGGCAAACTTTCTCAGATTTCTAAAAATAATGCCCATTTACAGGATAAGAGACGGAGCCGGTGAGTTATCCAAAAACGAGGAGATCTTTAAATCCGCAATTACCATTCTTGAAGATCGTGTGCCTATATGCATTATGCCTGAGGGAAACCATGGAGATAAACGACGCTTAAGAAATCTTGTAAAAGGGGTTTTCCGGATCGCATTCCGGGCACAGGAAAGCATGGAAGGAAATGAGGGCATAAAACTCGTTCCGGTTGGAATCGATTATTCTCATTATGTAAAATTCTTCCAGGATTTATTGATAATTTATGGTCAACCTATTGAGGTATCAGAATACCAGGACCTTTACAGGGAAAACCCGGCAAAAGGAATCAATGCGCTGAAAAACAGGCTGGCGGAAGAATTAAAAAAAATAATGATCCATATAGAAACTGAAGAGTATTATGATGTTTATCAGTCACTCAGAAAGTTTTACAATAACCGCATGCGAAAAAAAGCCGGTATTGTGGGAAGAACCCATTATGATCGTTTCCGGGCCGATAAAATGATGATCAGGATGCTGGATATCACGCTGGAAGAAGATCCCGATCAAATCCGAACCTTATCTGCAATCGTAAGAAAATACAGGGAAGGGCTCTCAACGTTAAATCTCAGGAACTGGATTTTCGAACGATCCGGCTTTACCAGTAAAAAAATCCTGTACAAAAGAATCGGACTGATCCTGTCTTTTCCTTTTTTTCTGTATGGATATATAAACAACTGGCTTCCTTTCCATTTGCCGATAAAAAGTACCAAAAAAATTAAGGATCAACAATTTCACAGTTCCTTTAAATTTGTTCTGGCTATGGTTTACTTCCCTGTATTTTATACCCTTCAAACCATAATCATTTCATTACTTACCGGGCCAACATGGCTCCCATGGGCATATCTTTTGAGTTTGCCGGCAACAGGTTATTTTGCATTGTTTTGGTCCAACTGGTTTAAAAGATGGAAGGCCGGATTAAAATACCGAAAAATGAAAAAAAACCGTGACCCCGAAATTCTTGAACTGGAGAATAGTTATCATTCCATGAACCGGCTAATGGATCAAATAGCCGATCATCAACTTGGAAAACAATTTCATCATCAGTAAAGCTAGTTTAGTTAAAACTAATCAACAGATTTAGTATAAAGCACAGGTCTAAACTGTATTTTTATCACGGAACCAAAAAAATGAACCAACATATTGTCAACTATTATACAAAACGTGTAGTATGGGTTACAGGGGCATCTTCTGGAATTGGCGAAGCCCTTTCAAAACAACTGGCAGAGGCAGGTGCAAGGCTAATTATGTCATCTAATGAACCCGAAGAGCTTTCAAGAGTAAAAAAGGAAATGGGTAAGCTTACGTATGAGCCACTGCTTGTCCCATTCGATCTTTCTGAACCTATTGCTGTTGAAGAAGCTGCCGATAAGGTTCTTAAAGAAATGGGAAAGGTAGACATTTTTTTTAGTAATGGAGGAGTTTCAACCCGGACCACGGCAATAAACACCCCTTTGGAAATCGATCGGAAAATCATGGAGATAAATTACTTCTCCGGTTTAATTATTACAAAAAAGATACTTCCGGGAATGTTAAAAAACAGATTCGGGCATATTATTGCCACGAGCAGCATCTCCGGGAAATTCGGTTTTCCTTTACGCTCCGCCTACGCTGCCAGCAAGCATGCGCTGCACGGATTCTACGAATCATTGTGGACAGAGCTCCATCAGGAAGGTATCAGAACAACCCTTGTTATGCCCGGCAGGGTAAGAACAAATATTTCCATGCACGCATTGGGTCAGGATGGCAAGGAATACGGGAAGATGAGTAAAGGACAGGCTGAAGGAATAATGCCCGAAAGATGCGCCATGCAAATGCTCTGGGCTGCAGCAAAAGACAAAAGAGAAGTATTAATCGGAGGTAAAGAATTGATAATGCCACGATTAAAGCAGTATTTTCCAAGAATTTTTTATAAACTTGTAATCCGAATAGACCCATCCTGAACATCTGGTTATTATTTGTTTTGTACCTTTCCTGCTGGCAAGCTTTGTTTCTGCTTAAAGCATTGGGTATGAAAGTTTACCGAAACCATGGTGCAAAAACAGCGTTCTGATGAAAATTACAGGAAAGAATTAAGCAAAAAGAAATCTGCTTAAAGTTGAAAGTAAGAATATAAACAAATGAAAAACAAAATTATAAGTGGCATTCAACAGATTGGTATCGGTGTAAAAAATGTG
>CAZQOV010000116.1:0-5655 GCA_964595055.1 uncultured Bacteroidaceae bacterium
AAGATGGAGCCTACTCCGAAAATTTATTTTTGGATAACAATTGGAATTGATTTTTCTTTTATATGATTGTTTAAAAATATTTTATTTGTGTCTATCCCTGCCCTCCTTAAAATTCTATGGCAGGCGGGTGTGTTCTTTATTTGTGGGTAATTAACTTTTCGGAGTGGGCTCAAAACTGCATTTTGCAGGAAAGTGTCTTTGTTTTTCAACATGCAGTAAAATCCCAATTATCTACTGTTAGTTACCGCTATTTTTTTTCATCCTAATATTGATTTTAAAGGTATTCATGAGCAAAAGCTTAAAGAGGGGGAAAAGTAAGATGCTATAGAAAAATCGTATCATACAACCTCAATTTCTTTTGATTTCAGCATTTTCTTAACTAAACGCGCATTCTTTACAGCGTGGATATTGACTTTTTTGGACACAGCTACTGGTAAATATTCTCGTGAGAGAAACCTTTCGCAATAACTATTCGTTTTGAAAACTCCGTTAATTAATTAAATTTGACAGCAAAAAATTTAGCATATGCAAAAGCCAATGTTTCTTTCCGTATTGTTTTCTTTGTTTATTTTTAATATCAGTGCCCAGGATAAACCGGATTGGGAAGGGGGATTTCCCGAAGGCTGTACAACCATAACCGCCGGCAAGGAGGCAACCTCCGATGGTTCCGTAATTACCAGTCATACCGATGACAGCCACCGTACACGTTCGTGGATGGATATTCAACCGGCAAAAAAGCACAAAAAAAACGCGAAAAGCATCATGTATAAAAGGGTGCCCTCCGATTCACTGGCCATGCCTACCTATAGCCATATTCCTATCGGAAGCATACCCCAGGTTCGTGAAACGTATCAATACATAAATACAGCCTATCCAAGCATGAATGAATACCAGGTGGGAATCGGAGAATCAACTTTCGGAGGCAGGGATGAACTGCAATCGGACGAAGGCTTGATTGACTGCCAGCGACTTTGCAAGCTGATGCTCGAAAGAACAAAATCGGCAAGAGAAGCCATTAAGCTGGGAGGAGAGTTGCTGGCAAAATACGGATGGAATGATTATGGCGAATGTCTGACCATCTCAGATAAAAATGAAGTATGGCATATGGAAATCGTCGGCCCGGGCAAAGGAAAAGTGGGAGCAGTATGGGTGGCTCAAAGAGTTCCCGACGATGAGATAAGCGTCAATGCCAATGCCAGCCGGATACTTGAAATTGATCTGGAAGATGAGGATTATTTCATGACCAGTGAAAATATTTTTGATCTAGCCCTTGAAAACGGATGGTGGGATGAGGAAAATGAACCATTTCGCTTCGCATATGCGTATGCACCGGAAAGCCGGACATCCATGGCTGCCAGAAGAAGAGAATGGAGAGTGTTCGATCTTTTGGCTCCCTCGCTTGAATTGGATCCCTATGCCGAAAACTATCCCTTTTCGGTAAAGCCTGATGAAAAGGTCAGCCTATATGATCTGGTGGTGGTTTTCCGCGATTACTATGAAGGTACAGATTTCAATTTTGTTAAAAATATTACCGTCACCGATGAAGAAGGGAAAACCATCATTTCACCCATGGCAAATCCTTTTATGCCTTACGATATGAACAAGGTATTTGACATCAATGGCGGATGGGGCTGGAGAGGTGAACGGACCATTGCCCGTTGGTATACCATGTACGCTACCATTATTCAGAGTCGTGACTGGTTGCCTGATGAGATCGGTGGTGTTGAGTGGCTTGCGATGGACAATGTCGCATCTTCGGTATACATTCCGGTTTATTGCTCGGTTACTGACCTTCCGGAATCTTACAAAACACCCGGTCGCCCCAATGGGTATACAACAGAAAGCGCATGGTGGGCCTTCAACAGGATGGGCACCCTCGCTGCCCAGCGCTGGGGCGATATGCGTCATGATGTTATGGATGTATTCGATCCCATGCAAAAAGAGCTTTTTGAAAATCAGGAAGCTTTTGAAGCAAAGGCAATGGAATTATATGAGGCAGGAAAAAGAGATGAATTGATAAAAATGCTTACAGATTATACCATGAAATGGGGAAATAAAGCCGTTGAGGAAGCATGGAAAACCGGAGACTTTCTCTGGACCAAATATGATGAATTGTTTTAGTGGGTCAGTGGAAAGATCTAATCAACAATAATCCCGATCTGAATTTTTAATTGAAAACATTTATGAATAAACGCGGATTTGCAAGCGATAACAACGCCGGAGTTCATCCCGAGATCCTTAAAGCCATTCAGAAGGTAAATGAAGGACATACAATTGCTTATGGAGATGATCCTTACACTGAGAAAGCTGCAGCAGTGATAAAAGATATCTTTGGTGAAGAAGCCGAGGTGTTTTTTGTTTTTATAGGTACTGCTGCAAATGTCCTGGGGCTGGATACCATCACTCAACCATATAATTCTATAATTTGTTCGGAAACTGCCCATATTCATGTGGATGAATGTGGTGCCCCGGAAAAGTTTACCGGATGCAAATTGTTATCCGTCGAAACAGAAGATGGAAAACTCACTGTTGACGGAATTAAGAAACATATGCATGGTTTTGGGTTTGAGCATCATTCCCAGCCGGGAGTAATATCCATCACACAGGCTTCTGAGATGGGTACCGTGTATTCGGTTGAAGAGATCCGTAGAATAAGTGATTATGCACATCAAAATGGCCTCTTGCTTCATATGGATGGGGCAAGGATAAGCAATGCTGCAGTCACCCTGGATAAGGGTTTTAGAGAATTCACTGCCGATGCCGGTGTAGATGTGCTTTCATTCGGAGGCACCAAGAATGGAATGATGTACGGTGAAGCCGTTATCTTTTTCGATAAGGAACTGGCACAGGATTTCAAGTACCGGCGGAAACAGGGAATGCAACTCGCCTCCAAAATGCGTTTCATATCAACTCAGTTTCTGGCTTTTCTTGATAACGATCTCTGGAAGAAAAATGCTGAACATGCAAACAGAATGGCAAAATTGCTCGAAAAAGAAGTTTCAAAAATTCCCGGCATAAAAATCACACAGAAAGTCGAGGCTAACGGCGTGTTTGCGATTATCCCACAGGACCTGATTGTTGAATTACAGGAAGAATATTTCTTTTATGTCTGGAATGAGAACCGTTCTGAAGTGAGATGGATGACTTCTTTTGATACCACTGAGGAAGATATTTATGGATTTTGTGATCTCCTGAGAAAGAAAATGCAGTAATGTCATTTTTAGACTCCCACTTCCACGGAATATAGCCATAAAAGGACAATTAGATTTATTGGCAGGCGAAGAGGAGTTGCGCTCCGAATTGTGAATTTTTGGACACGTTAACTATTATTCCGGAAACAATAAGGAAGAATCTCCATAACTGAGAAACCTGAAATCATTCTCAAGCGCATAGTTGTAAATATCCAGCCATCTATCCCCAACAAGAGCAGCAATAAGCATAAGCAATGTACTGGCAGGTTGATGAAAGTTGGTTATTAAAGCATCGGTCATGCGGTACCTATAACCCGGTGTGATCATAATACCGGTTGAACCCAGGAAAATTTCCCGATTGGCTTTTTCCAGGTAATTGAATATTTCCGTCAATGCTTCTTTCCTGCTGATATTCTGATCCAGAACATAGGCTTCAAACTGTTCAAGAAAATTGCATTCTTCAGGATGAAACCCTGTTTTCAGTTTCACTCCCATCCAGTATAGGCTTTCAAGCGTTCTGCATGAAGTGGTACCTACGGGAGTGAGATGATCAGAGTGATTGATAAGAAATTTTAATTCCGCTTTCCGAATGTGAAATCGTTCAACATGCATTTCATGCTCTAAGCCATTTTCAACCTTCACGGGTGTAAATGTTCCGGCCCCTACATGCAGGGTGATCTCTGACATGGGAATATTTCTTTTCTTCAGTTTATCAAGCAATGAATCTGTAAAGTGTAAACCGGCAGTGGGTGCTGCAACGGAACCCTCATGTTTTGAATAAACAGTCTGGTAAGTGAGGGAGTCCGATTCTTCTGCTTCGCGCCCCAGGTAGGGTGGGATGGGCGTGCTTCCAAAGATTTCAATGATCTCACTGAAGCTAAGATCTCCGGGTTCCCAGGAAAATCGTATCAACTCTTCGTTCTTTTCTTTACCGATTCTCTGCGCCTGAATTTTGTATCCATGGGTTTTGTCTGTTAGTTCCAGGATTTCATTTTTCCATTTTTTTGAATTTCCTACAATGCATTTCCACTCTACGGAATGCTGTGAGGCGAAATTGAGCTGATAATCAAAGGGAACAGCGGGCTCAAGGCAAAATATTTCTATGCGTGCACCAGTGGCTTTTTTATATTTAAGACGAGCGTGGATAACTTTTGAGTTATTGAAGACAAGTTGCGTGCCGGGCATTAAAAATGAACCAAGATCATAGAACTTAGCTTCTTCAATACCTCCGTTTTTATAAACGAGCAATCTGGACCTGTCTCTCTGTTCCAAAGGGTAGGAGGCAATTTTCTCATCAGGCAATTCATAATAAAACCTGCTTAAAGCTATGTAATCTGGTTTCTTCATTCTGAAAGGTCAGCAAAATTAGCTAATTTTGTCAAAAATAAAGAATATGAAATTCAAGACAGGAGACAAAGTAAAATTCCTTCATGATAAAGGTCATGGAGTTGTGAGTTCAGTTATAGACAAAAAGACGGTTATGGTGCGGACAGAAGATGGATTTGATATTCCTTTTATTGAGAGTGACCTGGTCTTATACGGTAAGGAAGAAAATTTAAAAATGTCAGGCAAAGAGGAAAATATTGAGGAAACATCGGAAATAAATGAGGAACAATATGAACCGGAAGAACCAGAGCAACCCATAGAAGATGAAGAGATTGTTTTCGCCGCTAATCTAAGCAGAAGTGGAACGGATATTGTGTCTCACCTGGTGAACAGCTCAAGTTATAATTTATATTATACCGTATCCAGAACGATAGCAGGGGAGGAACATTTGCTTGCAAGAGGAATTCTGGAAGCCGATACCAAGGTGAGACTGGTGAAACTTGTTCCGGCCAATATGAGTGAGGAATGGGAAATAAAAGTTAATCTGCTTTTCTGGAATAATGGGTTTTTCAACTATGTAAGGCCTGTTCACAGATCCATAAATCTGGAGTTTAATGGGCTGTACAGCGGAACTTTATTAACGGAAAATGATTATTTCGATCAAAAATCTGCAATCTTCACAGTTCATTCGTTCAAAGCCAGTGAAAGTTTTGAAAACAAAAGGGTTGAAAATGATTTAAAGGCAGCCCTTCAAGAAAAAGAAAAAAAAGAAGAAAAGAAAAAGGCAAAAAAAGCTGTGCGGGAACCCGAAATGGAAGAGGTCGATCTCCATATAGAAACTATAGTTGACGATCATAAAGGTCTGAGCAATGGAGAAATCCTGGATATTCAATTATCCCGGTTTAAAACAAAACTTGAAACCGCCATTATTCACAAAACCCGCAGGATTGTATTCATTCATGGTATAGGAAATGGAAAATTAAAACACGAAATACGAAAAACCCTCGACAGAAAATATCCCGATCTGAAATACCAGGATGCTTCTTTTAAGGAGTATGGTTATGGGGCGACGATGGTGATTATTCCGGGATGAGGAGGATGGTTTAGGGGTTGAAAGGTTTATGGGTTTAAGGGTTTA
>CAZQOV010000116.1:5755-10247 GCA_964595055.1 uncultured Bacteroidaceae bacterium
TCCGGGATGAGGAGGATGGTTTAGGGGTTGAAAGGTTTATGGGTTTAAGGGTTTAGGGGTTTATAGTTGATCTGATATTTTTTCCTTTCTACCGCAGGCCTCCAGTACTACCGATGCATGTCATTCCGAACGCAGTGAGGAATCTCTCAAACCGGAGGATTGGTATTTCTGTCTGCAGAGTGGTTAATAATTAGTAACTTAGCAAAAGTCTCCGCCTGAGCGGAGATTTAGGGGTTTTTGAAGGTTTTAACCTTTTCGGAGTATGCTCAACCCTTCAACCAGTCCCTCACTCACTCTCTTTGACATACTTTTCCAGCCAACGATGCTGTTCCCAGAGTACATGCAAAATGCTTTCCTTTGCCGCATACCCATGGCTTTCTTTGGGCAGAATAACGAGCCTTGCAGGGGCACCATGACCTTTGAGGGCATTGAAGTACCGTTCACTTTGCATGGGGTAGGTACCTGAATTATTATCAGCTTCTCCATGGATAAGCAAAAGGGGAGTTTTCATTTTATCTGCGTGCATAAAGGGAGACATGTTGTAGTATACCTCGGGAGCTTCCCAATAGGTTCTTTCTTCGCTCTGGAAGCCAAAAGGAGTCAGCGTTCGGTTGTATGCACCACTTCTTGCAATACCAGCAGTAAAAAGATCCGAATGTGATAATAAATTGGCAACCATAAATGCTCCATAGGAGTGTCCGCCTACACCCACCCTTTTGCGGTCTATGTACCCAAGCTCATCAACAGCGTTTATAGCTGCCTTTGCATTAGAAACAAGTTGTTCGCGAAAGGAATCATTGGGTTCTTCTTCACCCTCTCCCACGATGGGAAACGCTGCCCGATCGAGAATAACATATCCCTGAGTTGCCCAGAATACCGGTGAACCGTAGTGCGGATAGGTAAAAGCATTGGGATTGGAGGTGATCTGTGAAGCACTCTGCTTGTCCTTATATTCACGTGGATAGGCCCAGAGGAGCATGGGTTTCTTTTCTTTTTGTTCTAAATTGTATCCAACGGGAAGATAAAGTGTGGCATCCAATTCAAGACCGTCTTCCCTTTTGTAGGTAATCACTTCCTTATGAACATTCTGAAGACTTTTAAAAGGATTTTCGAATTGCGTTACACGAACCAGTCCTTTTTTATTTTTAATGTTTCGGATATAATAATTAGGATATTCATTTTTGGCCTCAATTCTTACAAGAATTTCTCCTTTTTTCATATCAATGGCATAATAAAGTCTCTCAAGTTTATCCCTGTAACTCGATTGATAAAGTCTTTTGGTTTTTAGGGTAGAGAGGTCTAATTCATCAACAAAAGGAAACTGCCCTTCCGGGGTATATCCATCACCCATGAGAAATATTTTCCCCTTAACTATATTTAGAACATCATGGTTATATTCATTGGATTTTTTTACGAAAGTTCCGGGATCACTGTATTTGTCCTGATTATTTCTGTCGAAAAGAATCTTCGGTTCTGTTCCGGAGTCAGAAGGGTCAAACAGATATGTTTTGGTATTTCTCGTTTTCCACCAAAAATCATATGCGATTGCTGTTTCATCATTTCCCCATATAATATCACGGAAACGGTTTTTAGTTTTGAGAAGGGGTGTAGCTTCGCCATTGAAAGGAGCTTCAAGTTGATAAACCACATCCCTGTATTCAGCTTCTTCTAAAGGATCTCCTTTGTCAAGAGCTTCGGCCCAATATAGTGTAGCAGGTTTATCTTGCCTCCATCCCATATTTCTTCTTCCTAACCTTACAGCATCAAAACCCTGAGGTAAAACTTCAGTAAGAGGAACTTCATTTACCCGCTGAACTTTATTTCCGTACTTATCATATATAGTAGTTTCGCTGGGAAAACGGTAAAAAGGTACCAGGTAGGAGAAAGGCTTTTTGATTCTTGTCACAGAGACATAGTTGCCATCAGGGGATAAAGACATTCCCGAGTACATTCCTGCAGGCAGCCACAGTTCTTTGTTACCCTCCAGATCTACTTTATAAAGATCAGAACGGATAAGTTGTTCAAAATTAAACTCGTCATCGGGACTTTTTAAGAGATCCTGGTATGTCCTGTTTTGAGCTTTTTCCCCTGTGCTTACGCTTACAACCGGACCCTCCGGAACAACATCTTCAATTTCAACGATTTTTTCCCTGTCAGAGGGAATGGTTTTAACCAGCAATGCATTGTTATCGGGAAACCATAACAGGCTGGTACCCATGTTGGCATTGATGATAGCATCGCTAAGTTTTTTAGCATGGGCATTGTCGATGTCTACCACCCAGAGCTCCACACCTTTTTCTGTTGAGTTTAACATGGCTAACCATTTCTGGTCATCAGACCATTTAAACCCGGAAAGCCGGGGGGCCTCAGGTAGTCCATTAACCTGAACGGGTTTATCTTCGGAAATGTCCTTGATCTTTAGATTATTATAGAAACTTGTCCGGCTTCCAATATTAATTACGGGATTGATTCGTAATCCGGCGAGTCGTAATTCTCTTGCTGATATTTCTGCTATTGTGTTGAATTTATTGCTGTAGATCATGATAATCTTTTTCGCATCCCTGTTTATCAGTACGTCTGGAGCAAGCGGTGCTTCAACCAGTTCAAGGATCTCCTGCGGGGGCTTCTGATAATTTAATTTTTCCTGTGCGATAAGGGCGCCGTAAATTGAAACGACTATTAGGGTTAAGAGTAATTTTTTCATAATTAGAGGAATAAAAGATTTTTTATGAATTAATAAATTATTGTTACTACCGATTAACAATGTTTAAATTAGATTTGGTGGATAATTTTTTTGACAAAACCTTAACTATCGTTAAAATGCATTAATTTCGTATGAAAGAAAATAACCTCCATAAAGATTAGCATTTTTTTTGATATTTTTGTGATAAAGATGAGCGATCCTGTCGGGTCCGCTTTTGCGGATCAGGAAAGTCCGGGCAACACAGGGCACTTCGCTTTCGAAAGAAAGATGTTCGTGAGGGCATAGAAGCAGGACAGAAAATAACCACCTCTGCTTATGCAGGGGAAAGGGTGAAAAGGTGAGGTAAGAGCTCACCGGCAGGTATGGTGACATGCCTGGCCGTCTGCCTCGGAGGTTGTAAGACCAAATATACCGGCGATTGAGGGCTGCCCGCCCGATGCCGGAGGGTAGGTCGCATAGATAAATGACAGGAGTCAGCCACTGGCTGATACAGAACCTGGCTTATTCTTTATCTTTATTAAATAAAAACGCCCGGAATTTTTTTCCGGGCGTTGTGGTTGAATTTTCCTGATCCCGGGACGAGGGCTGCCTCGGGTCCAATTTCTCCATGCCAGCTGGGCTTTTCAAGGAATTGGCCGAATAATTCAGAATCTATGTCAGCAATTTTATTGTCATTAATTCTGAAGATTATTTCTTGCTCATTCTGACAGCTTGTAAGTATTAAAAAGGCAAATAAAGGAAAAGAGTAAAGGTCTCATTTTTGTTCTTTATTCAAAAATAATTTTTTTTATAAAAAAGATTTAAAGTCCGCTGGAATAAACTTTCTTCAAATCTATGATCAAAAAATCAAGAAAGGCATAAGCTGAATTATAAATCCCTGGTTTACTACTTTCTGCAGGCCCTGCTATATTAAGAATTTCTATCCTGTTCAGTCTTAACCAGGCAATGGCTTTAAAGCTTCCTTCTTTTTGCTCAGGATTAAGTATCAAAATGGGCTTGCGATATAGTGCAGCAACTCTTATCGTCCAATTTGTGCCTTGATCATATGGCGGATCAGCTGTAGTTAGAACCAGTATGCCATCAGATCGTTTTACATTAAGCTCTGTCCTCAATGATCTGGGAATGTTAGGAGCATGATTACTCCTTTCTGCTTCTGTTTCCTCAAGCTCATACCTTGCGGGAATAACTCCATCTTCAGCTTCTCTTCCGGGAGGACACCAGCCACCATGAGAGATATTATGCCTGATTGAGACATCAAGGGCCGCCCGGTCTACACCTGTCTGACCCCCTGAAATGATTTTTGAAAGTTTGGTAATGATTTTATAGGATTTTAAAATAAAAATAAAGCAATTTAGAGAAATTTGGTATGATATGGGCGAAAAGTTTTACATCAATTAAACAATAAGGCTATTATTAAAGTATGCATCAACCAGCAAAAAGATAATTAAGTCCTTCAATATAGCCTCTTTTAATAAGAAAGTCGGCAATTTCTTTTTTCTGAGCATGATGCCTGTTGTAAACAAGGATGAAAATGTTTTCTGGTGAGGGGATGTCCTTATAGTAAACAATCTTATGATCCAGTTCTCGTCTTTTTTTGTGAATATCAATATATGCTGATATACTGATTCCTTCTTCACTTAGGAACCCAGACCATCTTCTGGACCTTCTGCTTGCTCCCCATACCCATATTTCTTTCTCTGGCCTCTGCCTTTCCCTTAACCATTTTGCCATGTACTTTGCCTTTATTTTAAAAAAAGCTTTTTCACTGTAAAAAGGGCTGCTTCTGGT
>CAZQOV010000117.1:0-9975 GCA_964595055.1 uncultured Bacteroidaceae bacterium
CACCACTCCTTCGCCTGTTACGCACTTTCCATCAATTAGCGGGGGAGGTCCTTCTCCATACTTGTCAATAATATTTGGGGCATTGGGTTTTCCTTCACCGCCGGGTTTTAACTGACCTGTCCACAAACTTCCTGCCTTCAATAATATTCTTGACCCCGGTTGAAATACGGAAGTATTTACTTTTTTAAGTGTTTTCCAGGCAGTCTCCGGGCTCGTTCCATCGTTATTATCATCACCGCCACGGGAGTCTACATATATATTACCGTTTAGGATGGCGGTATCCGGTTTCTGGATAGAGAAAGCAGAAGAAAGGTGAAAAAAACCCAACAATAGGATTAGGATAAACCTAGGCTTTTTTCTAACATAACTATTCATGAGATGGATCCTCCCCAATTTTTCATTTGAATGAACTAGGTTTTCTTAAAACATAACAGGAAGATTCTTCCGGCTTGATTGAATATAAATGGGTTGTCGGATTTAAACGAAGTATGTATATCAATTATTCTGAATCCGAACAACCCATTTATTTGCCAACCCACCAATCAGGTCTAAAGCATAATAAACCTATTTGATCATTATTTTTTGTGTGATTTGCTTGTTGTTTTCAATATTTACAGAAAGTATATATAATCCTTTGGACAGATCGGCTACCGAAATGGTATTGGTATTCGCATTTAATGCCATTTCCTTTACCTTCTGACCTACTAAATTGGATATTACGAGCTTACCGTTGTTTCTTTCACCTGGAAGCTGGATAATCATGTTTTCTGTTGCAGGATTCGGGTATACTTTAAGGCTTAGTTTTTTAAATTCATCGACATTTACATAATTATCCGGATCAAGAAACGTGGGATGTCCTGAGATGGCAATATCATCGAGGTAAATCCTGGTAGCAGAATTTGTTGAGGTCACTGCAAATCTGATCTGGACGCTGTCACTCTCATTGTCAATAATATATCTTTTTTCCTGCCATTCGCCCGTAATATCCGTGCCTGTAGCCAGGTCAGCGACTTCAGTCCAGAAGATTTCATCCTGTGATTTGGTACTTACAATCAGTTGCTCACCATCCTCAATTTCAGATCCATCGGTCATGTCAACCATGGTATAGAAAGAGATCGTATCCACGCCATTGTATTTATTGGTAAAAACGGTACCATCCAATGTAGTAAATCTCAGGGCATTGTCGCCAGGATATAATCCATTGTCCTGGCTTGATGTTACATAGGTGCCATCCGCATCCCATCCCGGAGCTGCAAGGTTACCACCTATATTAGGGAATCCAAAGGTTTCATGATAGCCGGTAACCGTGAAAAGAATCTCATAGGTTTCCGTGGTTTGTCCATCAGGGGCAGTAACCACAATAAAAGCTGTTCTTTCTTCTTCTGTTCCAAAATACTCCTCAGGTTGCGGCATGTCAATAGTATAAGTTGCACTGGGATGGAAGGTTTCAGCCATCACACTGGCTACTGGATAGGTTATCTCAGCGGTGTAATTTGTTTCGTTGGTCTGGAAATCAGAGAAATACATACCATCAACACCAAGGTTAAACAGATAAGCATTGTCCTGCCCGGGTTCCATTGAGGTTAATTTTGCATCGTCAAGGTAGAAATTCTTCAAACTTGATGTCCACCTTATTTGCACCTCCGGAGAATCATCATTAATCTCAACGCTGTATTCAGTGAATTCCATGATGTCGTTACTGGGTATAGTGAGCAGTTCTTCCCAGTTTTCACCATCTACCGATTTTTCCACAAGTACTTCGCCTTCACCTGATTGATTTGAGAATAGCCAGAAGCTAAGTGTGCCAGCCGTATAATAAGGCTTGGTCGTAACTATACAAGTAGGAGCATTCATCTTAACAGAATGAGAACCTCCGTAGGTTCCTTCCCAGTCAACATTTCTGTTGGATTCTGTGGAAGTCATGAAAACACCCTCCTCAGTCCATCCTGAAGGAAGAAATGGTCCGAAACCAAGTTCGAAATGAGTAACCTGAGCATTCAAATTTCCCGCCAGGAGCATAGTCAGTCCCAGCATAACTGCTTTAAAGAATAGATTTTTTCTCATAATCATTTAATTTTAAATTAGTAATTAGTAATAAGTAATAAGTATTAATTTCCTATTGCTTCATATCCATCATTTTGAGGATATCCGTCTATTAATTCCACTTCTGTTTGAGGAATAGGTTTCCTCACGTGGTAAGGCTGAATATTGATCCTGTGGTTGGGTTTGTCATCTTCACCACCGTAAGTTCTGACCCTTTCAACAAGAATTCCCAATCTTTTGAGCATATACCATCTATGACCTTCGAGGGCAAGTTCCCTGGCATGTTCTTCCAGGAGGATTTCCTCATTAATTTCGGTCAGATCAGGTACGCCTGCTCTTTCTCTAAGTGCATTGAGATATTCGAGTGCTTGCGTATTTTTGTCCTGTCTCATCATGGCTTCCGCAGCAAACAAGTAAGTCTGGGCAAGCCGGTATACAATGATATCCTTATAACTGGCAAGTGAATTCAGGGCTCTGGACTTATCGATATATTTTCTGGAGCCTGGATGCAATTGCATAAAGAATGAACCTGCTGAAACTTCAACTGTGTCTCCGATCTCCTTTCCCGATGGCAGGTCATCCGGATCGTTGTACAAGAAAGTAATTTGATACCAATGCTTGTAACGCAAATCGGTTGTGTCGTATAAACTGAGCACATAATTATTTGGGTATGCACGTCCCCAGCATAAGCCTCCATATTCCAGGGAAGGCTGGAGTCCTTTTACCATATCGTAGCGAGGCATGAACAGCAAAGGAAATCTGTGAAATTTTCGTTCGCTACCGGGTTCTGTGATATTGAAATGGGCAACATGAAGTGCTTCTGCATGATCCAGGTCGTCGGGTTCAAACACATCTCTGATATTATCAAGCAGTTGATGGGGGCTTTCATTGATGACAGCCAGAGCCTGTCTTTCAGCTTCGGCATAATCTTCTTCCCAGAGGGCAAAATCTGCCCGGAGATGCCTGGCTGTTGCCTGGGTATATCTTCCCACCTGTTCAGGTACCCAATCAAGGTGATCAATGGCAAAATCAAGATCCTGTCTTATGCGATCAAAGACCACGGATTTGGGTGAAGGAGAAATGTTTATATCCACGGTGGTCCAGGGTTCAGTAGTTACATAAATATTTTCATAAAGACGGTAAAGGTGAAAATAGGAATGAGCACGAATAACACTGGCCTCAGCAATTAACTGATTTCTCTTTTCTTCGGTCATTGAAACTTCAGCTGCGTTCTTGATAACGCTGTTAGCCCGGTCAATAATTTTATGATGATGCCTCCAGATTGAACCGACTGTCCAATTGGTAGGGTTCATGTTGGCATCGTAGTAGGCGGCACCATCGTCTCCACTGGTCCGGTATACTGAGATATCGGTTCCCAACATAATCGAAAAGGCATGTCTGCCCTCAGGATGATGGGTATAGTAATCTCTTTCAAGATTATAAAGGCCAACTACAGCAGATTCCAATCCTTCTTCTGTGCTGTAAACTAATCCTGCGGTAAGTTCTGTTTTTGAGACCTCGTCAAGGAACTCTGAACATGAACCTGTAAGTAATAAGGAAAGCAAGGGTATGATAAATTTTTTCATAGTTTCGTGAATTTAAAATGTGACATTTATCCCGCCCAAAAAAGTGCGGTTGTCCGGGTAACCACTGGGTGTAACCTCTGGGCTGTATGATTTATAATCGGTGATAGTAAACAAATTATTGGTGGCAACATAGATCCTGAGTTTCTCTAATCTTAAAGGTTCGATTATTTTTTCAGGAAAATTATAAGCAAGGGTCAGATTTCTTAATCTTACATAAGAGGCATCCTGATAAGCACTGGTCGATTTGTAGAGGGAACTTGTATTATCGAGGTAAACCCGAGGGACCGTGTTTGAGGGATTTTCGGGTGTCCAGTAATCTCTCTTCACGCCGTTAAAATGGGCTACTAATCCTCCATAATTAAAATCATAGAGATAATTGTTTAAACGGGTAACTCCCTCAACAAAATGCAGGTCGCCGCTCAATTCAAATCCTCTGAATTTAAAAGTTGTACCGATGCTGCCAATCCAGTCTGCATCCCTTTCAATGATAACACGATCTGCTTCCGGTGTCAGGAGACTGTCCCCGTTAACATCGGCTACCCTTACATGACCGGGCATAGCAAAGGGCATATGGGAATTTTCAATATCATCATCCATTTGCCAGATCCCATCGAATTTATAATCGTAATACACATTAATGGGTTCTCCAATAAACCACTGGTTGGCTATATCATCTACTGGATTGCCTTCTTCATCTACTTCACCGGAGATGGCTATGATTTCGTTTCGGTTGCGTGAATAGGTAGCATCAATCATCCAGCTAAAATTTGTAGCACTGATCAAATGCGTGCTTAGAACAGCTTCTATTCCCCGGTTTTCCGTTTCTCCAAGGTTATCAAGAACCCGGGTATATCCAGTTGTGGTAGGAACCTGACGGCTTACCAGAAGATCATAAGTGCTTATTTTATAGGCGTCGATTGACCCGTTGATCCTGCCATTGAAAAGAGCAAAATCGACTCCGAGGTTGCTGGTGGCAGAACTTTCCCATCTCAGACCATAGTTAGGAAAGTCATTAGAACCTGGCAGGTAACCTACTGTAACATCGTCATTACCAAAGGTATATGATCTATTTTCTGTTAATCCGAGTGTGGTATAGGGACTAATGGCCTCATTTCCTATAAGTCCGTAACTTGCGCGTAATCTCAGATTGCTGATGGCTTCAACTCCAGCCAGAAAATTTTCCTGGTCCAGCCTCCATGCAAATGCAACGGAGGGAAAAAATGCATATTTATTATCGGGTCCAAATACTGAGGAACCATCAACTCTCCCGGTAAGGGTAATTAAATAACGATCATCAAATCCGTATTGCGCTCTGGCCATGTATGAGATCATCGCCCTTCTGAAGGCACTGTTGTTTACCGGAAGAATGGTCGTTGCATTTCCGATGCCGTTAAAATTCAGAATGTCATCTGTAAAATTTTGCGCAGTCACAGAGTAAGTCTGACTGTTTATTTCATTAATTCCTTGCATTAAAGTCCCTGTGATGCTATGAATTCCGTTAATATTCATTTGAAAATCAAGAATGTTTTCGATCAGGTATTCAAAGCGTTCATAACTTCCCAGAATAGCTTCACCTCCATTACCCGCTCCTTCTGCAAGTCTTCTTCCTATAGAATGCTGAGTACTTAAATATTCAGCTCTTTCCTGTGAAATTGAGTTTACATTGGAATTAAATCTGTATTTAAGGAAATCTGTTATTACTATATCGGTGAAAAAAGTAAGATTCAGGTTTGTGCGTTGTCTTTGATTTACTGATTCATAGAGATTTAAAAGTGGATTGTAATGTTTGACATCGGTGGTTATGTCCATTTGAAGATTGCCCTGTTCATCATAAGGTTGTGAAAGAGGGGGCTGAATAATGAAATTCCGGTCTTCTGTTTCCATATCCTGATCGGATCTGGTGATAAAGGTATTGGCACCGAAAGATAGCCAATCGTTAACCTCCTGATCAAAATTAAATCTGAACGTCCCTCTTTTGAAACCTGAAGTAGGTATTACCCCATCCTGATCAAAATATCCAAAGCTTGCTGCAAATCTTGTTTTATCTGTACCTCCCGTTATGCTCAAATCATGTTTGTGCATCCAGGCATCTCTGAGAACCAGATCTTCCCAATCAACATATTCTTCATTTTGCAGAGCCTCGAACATTTTGCTGTCGAAAATTATTTCATCGGGCAGATAGTCCCGCCAATTTTCAAGGGTGTCAAATTGAGGAGCGAGATCGGATCGTACGGCTTGCCTTCTCATTTCGGCCCATTCAGGCCCATTATAAAGCTCAAAATTTTTCTGTGCCTGCTGGATGCCTGCATAATTGCTGTAAGAAACCTTAATTTTTCCGGCCTTACCTCTTTTTGTGGAAATAAGAATCACACCATTCGAAGCACGTGCACCATAAACCGCTTGAGCGGAAGCATCTTTTAATACTTCAATGGAAGCGATGTCCTGTGCATTCAGATCATTGATTCCTTCAGCCGGAGCACCATCGACAATGAAGAGAGGACTGTTTCCCCCGGAAAGCGAATTCCTCCCTCTAATGAGAATGGAGGATGACCCCCCGGGTCTTGCGGTTTCCAGATTAACTTCCAGACCGGCGACTTTTCCCCTTAGCATCTCACCGACATTGGTGGTTGCCGTTTCGGTGAGCTCTTCCGTCTTAACGGATGACACCGAACCTGTAAGGTCACTTTTTTTAATGGTTCCATAGCCTATAACCACTACTTCATCCAGTCCTACCAGATCTTCTTCCAAATGGAAATCTACAGTTGTCGCATTTTCTTCTACCTGCTTTTCCTGATTGATGTATCCTACATAGGAGCATACCAGGACATCCCCGGTGGATGCCTGAATGCTGTAATTTCCATCCACATCGCTAATGGTTCCAATGGTTGTTCCTTTAATAGAGATATTCGCTCCGGGAACACCTTCCGGGAAGCCTGAGGCAGTTACCTTTCCTTCGATGGTTCTTTCCTGCCCATAAATGGGAAACAATACAAATGAAGTCAAAAGTAATACTAGAGCAGTGGATAAGGGTAGTTTTATTTTTTTCATTTTTTCTATTTTAATGCGTCTTCTTTTAGATCTAAAAACTATGGCAATTTACAACAGTTTTGCACCCCGATAAAGAGCTGTGGTAACAGGTTTGTACTCTGTTGTAACAAAAAGAGATTTAACTTTTCGCTCAAATTAAAAAGTTTGCAGAGTTCTTCTGGAGCATTACTAAACATGCAATTTTATTTCTTTTTTTTACCCTATTCAACTGACAGATGATAAAATTGTTTGTTAATACCGTTATTAAACAGGGCAAATTAAAAAAGAGGGATTATTCGAAACGGGAAGGCTTATGAATTCGGGAAAGATTATCAGTTAGGTTTTTTGGTAATATACCTGAAGGTATTTCCCTCTGTCTTCATCCGGAAACGGAAAAATAAAGATGCTTAAGGAAAACCGGACCTTTACATTTTACTGTATTTTGTGATCCTTAATTTGTATATTTTTTAGCATAATCTTTTGGTGACATACCAAATTGTTCTTTAAACGCTTTTGTAAAATACGTTCGGCTGTTTATTCCAATATGAAAAATTACTTCCGATACATTTAGTTTTCCGTCTGTTAAAAGTTGAGCGGCTCTTTTTAGTCGGATAGTACGAATGAAATCGCTCGGTGATTGATTTAACAAGCCTTTCATTTTCCGGTTTAGTTGCATACGACTCATGCCAAGCTCATTTGCCAGTAACTGAACATTAAATTTTTCTTCTGAAATGTTATCCTCAACAATTTTTTTCGCATACTTAATGAATTTATCATCCATCGACTGAATTTTAACCTCTTCGGGATCCAGTTTTAAATTTAGCTGAAAGACTTTTCTCAGGTTTTCCCGGTTTTGAAGAAGTGAAGATACCTGGGTCTTAAGTAGCTTCAAGCTGAAAGGTTTAGTTACATAGGCATCTGCTCCTTTTTCAAATCCTTCGATTTCATCTGTAAGAGAGGACTTGGCTGTAAGCATTAAGACGGGGATATGGCTTGTTTCAAACTCATTTTTCAAAACCCTGGTAAGCTCCACACCACTCATCCCGGGCATCATAACGTCCATAATGATCAAATCAGGATTGTGCACTTTTGCCTGGGTCAATCCTTCTTGACCATTATGGGCGCAGAAAACCTGATATTCAACGGATAGGGTATCTTCGAGATAATTGTTTAAACTTTCGTTATCTTCTACTATAAGGATTTTATATTTCTTATCGTATTTTTTTTCCGAAGTACTTTCTTCATCAGTAAGTTCCGCAGGTGTCACATTTTCATGAGTATAATCATTATTGATTTCATGTTCTAATGCTTCTTCTTTTTCGACCAGAATATGTTCCTGCAAATGTTCATGACCTGCTCGAATAAGTATGGTAAAACAAACGCCCTTTCCTTTAATGTTGTCAGCAGATATTGAACCATGATGAAGGTTTATGATATCTCTGGCAAAAGATAGTCCTATGCCTGTGCCGTGATGGGGATCAGCATGTGGGTTATCAATCTGGTAAAATCTCTCAAATATTTTCTCCAGTTTATTTTCCGGGATTCCGGGTCCGGTATCGGATATTTTTATTTCAATATTCCCGGAGGAAATATCTCTGTATGCGCTTATTTTTATTTCGCCGTTTTTTGGGGTGTGATGGAAAGCATTGGAAAGAATATTGATAAACACTTTTTCCATCATGTCGTGATCAATCCAGATATATAGCGGGTTTATTTCATGGGAAAATAAGAACTTAATATTTTTCTTATTGGCCAGATCCAAAAATGAATCGTTTATTCGAGAGAGGTAGGTTATTAATTCAATTTTTTTGATTTTTAATTTGAGTGCCCCAGCCTCAATTTTGCGGAAGGCCATAAGCTGTTCGATAAGATGATGAAGAATCACGGAATTTTTATGAATCACCGATAGTTTTTTGGAAATACCATCCTTGCGATTCCTGAATGTTTCAACAAGCTCTTCCGCAGGCCCAATTATCAGACTAAGCGGGGTCCTGAACTCATGAGAGATGTTGGTAAAGAATTTGAGCTTCATCTGGTTAAGTTCAATAATCCGTTGTTTTTCAAGTCTTTCGTATTTAAGCTTGTTCCGTTCATCCACCCGTATCTTGTAGGCTTTTAATCCTATAATGAACAATCCAATCATGATGAGTGCATAGACGCTAAAAGCCCATGTCGTTTTCCACCATGGTGGCAATACCTCAATCGAAAGTGAGGTTCCGGCCTCATTCCAAACTCCATCGTTGTTGGATGCCCTGAGTTTGAAAAGATATTTTCCCGGATCAAGGTTGGTAAAAGTAACGCTCCTGTTGTTTCCAAGATAAATCCAATCGTCCAGAAATCCTTCCAATGTGTACTCATACTGATTGTTTTCGGGGGCTACATAAGATAAAGCTGCAAATTCAATCGAAAATACGGTCTGCTTGTGGTTCAGTGTTACTTTCTCTGCGACAATTACATTCGAAAGGAGGGGAGAATCGTCATCGTTTAGGTTTACCGATTTGTTAAAAAGTTTAATATCGGTTATTACCGCTGGAGGCATAATGTTATTTGAACGAATTTCATTGGGATGGAACAGGGTAAAACCTCGATTCCCCCCAATTAACATTTCACCATTACGGGTTTTATAGTAGGAATTGTAGTTGAACTGATTGCTCATCAGGCCAGAGTGGCTATCGAAATTCTTGATCGAATGATCTTTCAGATTTAATCTCGATAATCCCCTGTTTGTGGAGACCCAGAGATAATGATCATCATCCGGAATTATTCCATAAACAACATTGCTAAGGAGTGCATCCTCCTGGATGAATTTTGTGAAAGTTTCTTGTTTCTGATCATAGTAAAGCAAACCGTTTTCATTGGTACCGATCCACAAGCCATTCTCTTTATTCAGATGAAGACACCATATTTCGCTAAGGGGTGTATGATCGTTAATGGAGCTGATAAAGGTATTTTGAAACTTATCGGGATTATAAATGTTCAGGCCCTTATTCGTGCCAATAATCAACAGATCGTTATGATCCTTAACAATACTGTTAATATTGCTTCCGTGAATGGTGTTTTCCCCGTTGTCGTATGGAAAACGTTCAAAATACTCATTTTCCGGATCGAATTTGTTGAGACCGCCTCCATTGGTGCCCACCCATATGTTTTTTTCACTGGCGATATAAATGGACCGTATGTAGTTGTTGCTAAGGGAATGTATGTTGGAAGGATCGTTCCGGAAGTTTCGAAACCTGGAAGAAACTGGATCATAGCAATCAAGTCCGGCTTCAATTGTACCAATCCATAATCTCCCTTTTTTATCAAGGGCAAGCGACTT
>CAZQOV010000118.1:0-9931 GCA_964595055.1 uncultured Bacteroidaceae bacterium
AGTAACAAATACCTTTCGTCATAATCAATTCCGGATTCTTCCGGTAAGGTAATTAATTCCTCTTTCTTTGTAAAAATGTGTATATATGTCTTATTTCTTATTTAACCCCTCCGGGGTAAGATTAACCTTTTCCCTTACCGCGGGTTTCAACCCGTGGCTATTATTATTTAATCCTTACGGGATTTTTATACATACTTCTTCAATAACCTTACCCGGACAAGCCGGAACCAAACAAATTTTTTAAAGTTGAACCATTTTTCATGCCTCCGTAGCGCATACAGGGATTATCCTACAAAAGGTGCTTAATAATATTCTGCAAAAAAAACAGGAATAAAGTAAGGTGCTAATTCAATAGGCAATTAGCAGTTAGCAATTGCCAATTGAATCAGTATCTAACGTAATGCAATCAAGATCTTTTCTACGCTTGATGCTTTTGTAATAATTTCTCCTTCAATAATAAAAAAAGTTTGTAAATAAGGAAGCCCATTAGCATTCCCCATAACGCTCCCGCAAAAACATCGAAAAAAAAATGAACGCCCAGATACATCCGGCTATACGAAACCAGGACCGCCCAGAAGATAAGGATAAATGTCAGCCATCTCTTTTGAAACACAAGAACCAGGAAAAATGCCACAGAAAAAGTGTTTGAGGCATGTGACGAAATGAACCCGTATTTTCCACCTTTGTAATTATTCACATAATGCAATTGATCGGTCAAAACAGGGTGATGTGACGGTCGCGGCCGTTCAATAACTTCCTTGAATAAATGCACAGAAGTCTGGTCGCTAAGCGTTATCAGCAATATAATGGATAAAAGAATGAAAAGGGCTTCTTTCCAGTTTTTTTGCCAGAAAATATAGACCAGTAGAGCCAGGTAGAATGGCCACCAGCTGTATTTTCCGCTTATCCACCACATAACATTATCCCAAAAAGGTGAATTCCAGCCATTAACTGCCAGTAAGATGGCCTGGTCTATTTCCTGTAATACATCAAGCATAGATTATGAATTAAGTAATTCCCAGAGCTTATCCTTTAATTCTGTCAGTCCCTGATTTGCTAAAGATGAGATAAAAAGCCAGGGCACAGGAGGCAGATCCTTTCTAATTTCTTCTTTCAGTTCCTCATCCAGCATATCCGATTTTGAAATCGCGAGTAATCGTTTTTTATCCAGCAACTCCGGATTATATTCTTTTAGTTCGTTGAGCAAAATAGTATACTCCTTATGAATATCATCGCTATCTGCGGGCACAAGGAATAACAAAGTTGCATTTCTTTCAATATGACGTAAAAACCTTGTGCCCAGTCCTTTTCCTTCGCTTGCTCCCTCAATGATGCCAGGGATATCGGCCATTACAAAAGACCTGTCATCACGGTAAGAAACAATCCCCAGATTAGGGGTTAAAGTCGTAAAGGCATAATTGGCAATCTTCGGCTTAGCTGCAGAAACTACAGAAAGCAGAGTAGATTTCCCCGCATTGGGAAATCCGACTAGTCCGACATCTGCCAGTAATTTCAATTCCAGGATTATCCATCCTTCGTCGCCTGGTTCTCCAGGCTGGGCATACCTGGGTGTCTGGTTTGTTGACGATTTGAAATGATTATTCCCCAGACCTCCCCTGCCTCCCCTGAGGAGGATTTTTTCTTCGTCATGTTCTGTTATTTCAAAAATAAAGCTACCATTCTCATCTTTGGCAACAGTCCCCAGAGGAACTTCGATAACGCGATCATCCCCATCTGCACCCGTTTTCAAGGCAGCTGCCCCGGGATTTCCATTACCGGCGAAAATATGCTTGCTGTATTTCAAATGAAGTAAAGTCCATAACTGTTTGTTTCCCTTCAAAATAACATGCCCGCCTCGACCTCCGTCACCTCCGTCGGGACCTCCTTTGGGGACAAACTTTTCCCTGTGGAGATGAGCGGATCCTGCTCCTCCCTTGCCCGATCGACAAAAGATCTTAACATAATCGACGAAGTTTGACTGAGCCATTTTTTTTTGGCAGCAGGCAGTTAGTCACCGGCGGCCATAGCCTCGGGCGACGGCTCGCGGTTGGCAGGGTATATTCTGCAAATTATCAACCGTCAAGCGCCAGCTTTATTTAAATTGTTCAATTGCACTCACTATTCTCTCAAATATCTCATCAATGCTTCCCACGCCATCAACCGGATGGTATTTCCCCTGTTTTTCATAATACCCTGCAACAGGACGTGTTTGCTCATCATAAACATTGATACGATTTTCAATCACCTCCAGCGTGTCATCTGAACGTCCGGATTCCTTACCTCTTTTTAACAGACGGTCAACCAGCTCTTCCTTGGGAACTTCAAGGGATATCATGCCGGAGATGTTCTGATTGAAATCGCTCATTACAGTATCCAAAGCCTCTGCCTGAGCAACAGTACGAGGGAAACCGTCAAAAATAAAACCTTTCGCATCTTTATTATCCCTGATCTTGTTTCTGATCATCCCAATCACGATATCATCGGATACCAGCTCTCCTTTTTTCATAATTTCTTCTGCACGTTTCCCAAGTTCCGTTTCATTTTTTATCTCATTCCTGAGAATATCCCCTGTTGAAAGATGTACCAGATCATATTTAGAGATGATCTTTTCTGACTGCGTCCCTTTTCCCGAGCCCGGAGGTCCAAATAGTATAAGATTTAACATGTGCTGTTTCATTTATAAGATTAAAATTTTTAGAAGCACAAATATAGTGGAGAATTTATGGAAATGGAAATGTAGTGAAGATAATGAGGTGGGAGAATAAACCAATTGTAGCGACCGGTCATCGGATATAGTCGAGATGGGAGAATGTGGTGGGAGAATGCGGAAGGCGCGAGGAAGGAGGCATGCACTAGGGTCTATGGTCCATGTTCTCTACCCTTAACGCTTTAAAACAAATATATCCTCATAATTTCTGCCGAATCCATTGTAGTCTAAACCATATCCAACAATAAACTCATTCGGGATCTTGAAACCAACATAATCGATGGGAATGTTTTTTTTGTAGGCATCGGGTTTTAAAAGCAGGCTCGCTATTTTTATGGAAGCCGGGAGATATCCACTTAACTGACGCATAATGGTATCGAGTGTTACGCCGGTATCTACTATATCTTCAAGAATGATGATATGTTGATCCTTTATTTCCTGGTTTAGGCCGATCAACTGTTTCACGTTTCCGGTAGAAGAAGTGCCCTGGTATGAAGCCAGTTTAAGAAAGGTAATCTGTGCTTCAATGGTAATATGTTTAAAAAGATCAGAGGCAAACATAAAAGAACCATTTAAAATTCCAAGGAAAATTGGATTTTTACCCGAATAGTCGGCATTCAATGCACAGGCAATTTCATATATTCTGTTTTGTATTTTTTCTGCAGGAAGGGAAATAATAAATTCCTTATCCAGTACCTTTATCTCATCCATCTTTATTATTTTTGAAGCGTTAACAGATTAAATCCGGCATAAACACATTTTTTCCAATGTCTTTTTTAGTGTATTGCTTACGAAAATAAGATTTTGATTCTCCTCAGGCAAATTTTAGTAATTTTTGGGGTGAAAATTTGCGTTTAACCGACTTTAATTTCGCAGCTCTCAAATGCACTCAGGAACAGTTAATCCTTTATGCTTTAGGTGAGTGTTTAGAAATGAAATTGCGCTGTCTGAAGTATTAGTCATTTTTTTTGATTTCCTACGCTGAGTTTTTAGTGTTTTATCCATTAATATTGAAAAGACCATACTATGATTCCAAAAGTAAGTATCATCATGGGCAGCACATCAGACTTGCCCATCATGGAAAAAGCCGCCCAAATTCTCGAGGAGTTTGAAATCCCTTTTGAGATCAATGCGTTATCAGCTCATCGCACACCCGATCAGGCCATAGAATTTGGTCGGAAGGCATATGACAGGGGGATTCGGGTAATCATTGCAGGTGCCGGGGGTGCAGCTCATTTGCCAGGAGTATTGGCCGCTTTGACTCCCTTGCCGGTAATAGGTGTTCCTATCAAAGCTTCCATTTCTATTGATGGATGGGACAGTTTATTATCTATCGTTCAAATGCCTCCGGGAATCCCGGTGGCAACCGTTGGTCTTGATGCTGCAAGAAATGCAGGAATACTCGCGGCAGAGATCCTTGGAACGGGAGATGAAGAAATATATCATAAAGTATTAGAATTTAAATCCAATTTAAAAACAAAGATCATTAAGGCAAATGAGGACTTAAGTAAAGTAAAGTATAAGTTTAAGGTCAACTAGAGAAAGGGAAGGAGGAACAGAGAACGGTCCTTCGACTCTCGCGCCGGGACCTGAGAACAGGTGAACCAAAAACAGCATTCAGCATTAGGGCCAACGTGAACACTTACAGGCCAGGCGTAATGATCGGTGTAAACTTTGGAAAAATTTGGTAAGCGGCAGCAGGTAAGCAACGAATGGTGTCGATGAAGGTAAATATGAGAGCAAGAAATATAGAATAATTATTAACCAGAGAGGATAAGTTTTGAGAAATCATCGTAAATCCGGTTTTTTTACGGCATTGATAATGTTAATATCCGGTGCAGGTCTGCAGGCTCAATTGGAAAATTATGCCCTGGGCTCTAAACAGGCAGCCCTGGCAAACGCTTATTCTATGCAATCAGGAATTTGGTCGGTTCACCATAATCAGGCAGGTCTGGGGTTTTTTCCTCATTTTGCGGTTGGATTTCATCATGAGAATAAATACGTCATCCCGGAGAATAATCTTCATGCTGTAGGACTTACCTATCCGGTCAATGCCGGCACATTTGGTTTATCATACAGTTACTTCGGGTTTTCCGCATACAATGAATCTAAAATCGGACTGGCTTTTGGCAAGCAATTCGGAAACGGATTTGCTGCAGGTATTCAACTTAATTATCATCACCATTATAGAGAACAGGATTACGGAAACCGCAATACCCTAAGTATTGAAGGCGGCATACAGTACAAAGCAGGAGAAAATGTTGCCTTCGGGGCCCATCTTTTCAATCCTACACGTTCAAAAATATCCCCTTATGATCGCGACACCATCCCAACTGTATTCAGAACAGGGGTATCCATAACACCCACAGATGAATCTCTTCTCTTGTTTCAGCTCGAAAAAAGTCTGAATTATAAGATGCGTATTCAAACCGGGATCCAATATCTTATTATGGAAAGCCTGTACCTTCGGGGTGGAGTCATGACTCAGCCATTTACTGCTTCATTCGGATTGGGCTATGAAATCGGTAAACTCAGCGCCGATGTGGCATTTTCCAGACACCGGATTATAGGATTCACCCCTCATTTTTCTCTTCAATTCGAATTCAGATAAAAAAATAAAGCCTTTAATAGAGTATCTCTTAAAAGAAAAAGCCCCGGGAGGTAGGGAAGGATGTACCCCTTAACACAGCTTTTTCCACCCCGATCCCAAATTCCCGAAAAATAAACGCTGAGATTTTGCCTGTTTTACTATAAAAGGATAAATCAGGCGCATGAAAAAAATACATAAAAAATCATTGCTGATCCTGACAGTTCCGGGAATTTTATTTTGCTTATCCCAGAAGCTGTTTGCTCAGAATGAACTGGATGATGAATTTCTGGATCATTCGGGAGAACTTTTTATCGAAACAGAGAACCGGGAGCTGGCAGCTGAAGTATTCGAGGAACTAAGTGAAATCATTCAACGGAAGGAAAATATCAATGCCGTGAAAGCCGAGACCTTACGAAAGCTTCCTTTTATAACCGATTTCCAGATTCACTCTTTTCTTGAATATCGGAGAAAATATGGACAGATCTACAGTCAAAATGAACTCTGGCTTATTACCGGTTTCCATGAAAACCTGATAAAAAAATTTGCCCTGCTGTTCGATTTTGGAGCATATGCCTTCCCTAAGAAGAATGATACGCCTTTGCGGTCACCTTTAAGACACAGCATTCTTGTTCGCTCTAAAATAGAGCATCCCATTAAAGAAGGCTTTAAGAAAGAAAAACAAGGTTCGGATAGCTTCACTGGTTGTCAGCTATATCGTTTACTAAAATATGAACTGAAGAAAAAAGAAAAAATCCGCTTAGGGGTAACCATGGAAAATGATGCCGGAGAAAGTTTTACCTTTGATTCTGTTTCAAGAGGATTCGACTTTAATTCAGCTTTCCTGGAATGTACATTTAAAAGATTCCCTGTCAGGATGATACTGGGTGACTACAGGATATCATCTGCCGAAGGTCTTATTTACAGCTATGGTCGGGGCGGAAAATCCTCTATGAACGCTTTCAAAAGAAGCCTCCCGGCAATTAAAAAATACGCATCGACAACAGAGTATGGATTTTACAGGGGACTAACGGTTCAGTTCAGTAAAGAAAAAATACGAATTCTTTCATATTATTCCAGGAAAGCAGAAGATGCCCGAACATATGTAACTCCTGATTCCGGCAACTATTTCTTATCTGAGAACACAAGCGGATTTCACCGGAATGAGAAGGAGAATAAAAGGAAAAACACCCTCCTTGTAGAATCTGCCGGATTGATTTCCGCATTTACCAATGACAATTTTCAAGCAGGATATAATCTGAAATACATGAAATATTCTCCTGCTATGGGATATACCCGATTTGGGGATCCTCATTCGGAATTCCTTGTCAGAGAAAAATTTCTCTGGCAATCTTTCTTTTACAACCTGCAATGGAAAAGCTATTTTCTTTCAGGTGAAATAGCCTTTTTACGAACAGGAGGGTCAGCTATCCATCATAAAGCCTCCCTAAATATCCATCCCTTATGGACAATAAATATTAACTATAGAAATTATTCACCTGAATATTTTTGTCCGGGTGCTGCCAGTTTCTCGGAAGGCTCTGAACCCCACAATGAGAAAGGACTGTTTACCGAAATCATGGCCTACCCTTTTAACTTCCTTAAGCTTCAGATATATCTTGATAACTATTATTTCCCGTGGATTAATACCCGGTCTTCTGCTCCTCTCTCAGGAACGGATTTCCTGCTGGCAACGGAGTGGTATCTCCTGAAAAAATTGGATCTCAAGTTGTATGTTAAAAATGAGAGAAGAGAAACCAGTTATCTGCCTTTTGGTCAAAATATGAAGAAAACTTCTTCCGGAACAAGCAGCAGATTCTACACTCAGTTAAGCTATCATCTAAATGAAAATTTCTCATGCCGAAACCGGGTTGAGATAAAATGGGAAAAAGTGCCCGGGAAACCGCTATTTTCAGGAAATCTCATGTATATGGAAATGAACAGATACTTGTTCGACAGGCAACTGAAAATTAATGTAAGATACACGGTTTTTGACATCCCAGACTGGGATGTTAGAATATATTCATGGGAACATGATCTGCTTTATGCATTTAGCTCCCCATCCTATTATAAGTCAGGATATAATGCATTTGCAAATCTCAGATGGAAAATGACGAATGACTTCAGCCTGGGCCTGAAAATATCCTCCACATTTTACACCACAAAAAGGCAAAGCGGAACGGGTGCAGATTCACGTAATTCGGATAACTATCATTATATGAAAGGACAGATGATCATCAAGCTTTGAAACGGGGCTAGTCGGTTTTTATATCCTTGACATTCAACTGGAGATTTACGGTTCCCCTGAAACGATTTTCATCAATGGAGTAACATATATCAAAAGCATGTCCGCCGCTTATCTTTTTAAAAACATTTCCTTTTTGAAAGGCAATAGCAGGAAAAACGTCAAAAGGATTTGCTTCCTGGATAAGACATAGCTTCAGGTGCTCCTGGTTAACACCCACTACTTTTCCGTCTCCGTTGTCAACAACATTCTCGGTCAGAAAAACGGGGGCCATATTATGAGGCCCGAAAGGTTGAAATTGTTTAAGGATTCCATAAAATTTATCGGTTATTTCCCCAAGTTGAAGTTCTGTATCAATCTCTACAACAGGGATTAGCTGATCCGGATGAATGTTTTCCTCCACATAATCTTCAAACCGTTTCTGGAATTCCTGGACATTTTTCACCTTCAGGGTAAGTCCTGCAGCATATTTATGACCTCCAAAATTTTCAAGGATATCACTGCATTGTTCAATGGCATGATACAAATCAAATCCATTTACAGAACGTGCTGACCCTGTGGCCATACCATTGGATTTTGTCAGAATGATCGTAGGACGGTAAAAATGTTCCATCAACCGGGATGCAACAATTCCGATTACCCCCTTATGCCAGTTCGGATTATACAATACGGTAGACTTTTTTTCTTTAAGCAAGGGATCTCCATTGATAATACCCAGTGCCTCCTGCGTTATATTCAGGTCCACATTCCTCCTGTCAATGTTGAAGCTATTAATTTTTTGAGCCATGAGGAGAGCTTCTCCGGGTTCTTGTGATATGAGGAGATCAACAGATTTTTTCCCTGACTCCATTCGGCCGGCAGCATTTATTCTTGGTCCGATTCTAAAAACAATATCTTCAATGGTAATCTCTTTGGATTCCAGATTGCATACCTTAATGATGGTTTTAACCCCGATGGAGGGAGCTGTATTCAGTTGTTTGAGTCCATAATGAGCCATCACCCGGTTTTCACCGGTAATGGGAACAATATCAGAAGCAATGCTTATGGCCACCAGATCGAGAAAAGGGATGAGCTCGGAAAAATCTTTATTCAATACCTTGTGAAATGCCTGGATAAGCTTAAAACCGACACCGCAACCACTCAGTTCATCATAGGGATAATTACAATCCCCACGCTTTGGATCAAGCACGGCTATGGCATCCGGAATTTGTAAGCCCGGTGTATGATGATCGCATATGATGAATTCTATCCCCTTTTCTCTTGCATATTCGACTTTATCAATAGCCTTGATCCCGCAATCCAGTGCAATAATCAACCGGTGTCCGTTTTCCGCAGCGTAATCAATACCATGGTAGGACACCCCGTAGCCTTCCCGGTAACGATCAGGGATATAATAGTCAATATTCCTGAAATAATTCCTGAAGTAACTGTAAACAAGCGAGACAGCCGTGGTCCCATCTACATCATAATCTCCATAAATCAGCACCCCCTCCTGGTTCTCTATGGCTCTCTCGATCCGGTCTACCGCCTTATCCATATCTTTCATGAGGAATGGGTCGTGCAGATCCATAAATGAAGGTCTGAAGAAGGCTTTTGCCTCCTCGTAGGTTTTTATGCCGCGCTGGACCAAAAGATTGGCAATCGTACGCGAAACACCTAACACCTCTTGCAGATGTTTCACTTCATCATCGTCGCCTTGTTCTTTTATGACCCAGTTCTTCACCATTTCTGCACAGAAAGTTTAGGGGGAGAGTAAATCCAATACAAAAGTAAAAATATCCGGCGGATTTCCTTCTTTATTCATGTAATATTCCTTTTGGCTGTTATAAATGATTAGGGGTGGGGGTTGGGGGTTGGGGATTCTAAGCTGAAATTTTTCATAATACGATTTTTTTTAATTAACACCATCTTTCTTCTTAATGGGAAAAACCGTAAAAACTCAGCCAGTGATTTTCATTTTTTTGATTAAAATCTTTCAACAGTGGAATTTGGCATTCCCTGGCGATAGAGCTGTATTTCCGTTTAATAAACCTTTATTAACAATTCTCAGAGTTATCAGTGATTCACCGGTGGCCATATAGGGTTGCGCCAGAAGCCTTCTCCGGCAGCCTAAGCCTCTGGTGAAAGCCTCAACGAAGGCGTCGTGGTAATCCCTTTGTTTTCAACAGTCCAAGAAGATGATTTTTGGAAATAAAATTTCAATCCTTTTTTTTCCAGAGCCCTTCCGCTAAGGCTCCAGGGTTATCACAGGAAAAAACGCCCGTGACACACTTTTCTGAACACCCCATATCTTTACCTCATTATCCCATCACCACATTCTCTCTCTTCCTTCCAGCCTCCAGCTTCCTCTTCTTCCAGCTTCCAGCTTCCTCTTCTTCCTTCCAGCTTCCAG
>CAZQOV010000119.1:0-9844 GCA_964595055.1 uncultured Bacteroidaceae bacterium
GGCCAGGCACGTCCTCCAGAGTTTCTTTCTACTCACCCCAATCCGGAAGAAAGAATTAAAGATCTGCAAAAACATATGAAAAAAGCCATGGAGTATTATCATAACGCTGAAAACTTTTAGATAGATGAAAATAATTAATCTGCATTTTTTGAGTTTTACAGTGAAACATAAGAATGGGATATTCCTTATCAGGTAAAAAATATCCATTGTGATTCCTGAAAGAAATAGCAATATACAATACCCAAAACAGATCTGCCGATTTCCCTGAAAAATAAGGGTAACGCTGTTCAGAATGGTAGAAGGAGAAATGCCTGCGGTACGATTTCCAAGTCTGCAACCTGGACAGGGAGCATCAACAGCAATGCCTATTGCCGGAGAATTTCTAACGTACAGCTATGCGAATCCTGAATTCAAACCCTGGTATGATGATAAATTCATCTGTAAAACCATCCGTGATGAAGAGCAATATTTTGACTGCCCGGATTACAAAGAGGATAAGTTTAAAAATAAGATCATAAAATTCCTGAATAACATTTTTGGAAAAAAAGAACCTTAGCTTCAGCCCATTAAGTTTTGTCAATAAAACGCCTATAAAAAATAACCCATAATCGTTTTTAGGCTGCAAACAATTTCTTCCAGTTTATTGCGTTAAGCATCTGGGTGAAAACTTAAACAGCATACTTTTAAAAAAATTTTATCAATTTGATGACGCATATGAAGAATACGGAGAAAAAGTTGACGTTGAGAGGCTGGATGATCACTTGTTCATTATTCATCCTTACTTTCCTTCCGGTTTTGCCTGCAGAACCAGTATCTTCCACACCTTCAGATATAGAGTTTAAGCAATATGCTCTGAATGTATATAACCAACTTATTGTCAACAACTCAAGTCTTCCCGAATATGAAGTGTTTGCCTACGCCTTAAAAGGTTTTTATGCTTTGAAAAGAGGGGATGAAATAAAAAAGAATATCCTTACTGTTGTGGATTTCCGTTTATCATCCAATGACAAAAGGATGTGGGTCATGGATTTGGAAAAGAAAAAGGTTATCTTTAATGATCTGGTTGCACATGGAAGAAATTCAGGAAATAAGTACGCAAAAAAATTCTCAAATGTCCCGGAAACCAACATGAGCTCACTGGGATTTTATATAACAGGTTCCACTTATTACGGGAAACACGGATTATCAATGCTTCTGCATGGTAAAGACATAGGATTTAATGATAACGCTAAAAAAAGAGCCATAGTTATGCATGGAGCTGATTATGTGAGTCCCGAATTTGTCAGGAAATACGGAAGGTTGGGTCGTAGCTTAGGTTGTCCATCAGTCCCTGCGACAATATATAAAGAACTAATAAATACCCTTGCCAATGGCGCCTGTTTGTTTATCTATTATCCTGATGAAGATTATCTGAGAAGTTCTCAGCTTATTTCCTGAAATCTCAATTGGTTTTTAAAGATAAAAAATATTTTTTTTCTCCGTTTTCCCTGTTTCTGGGGACTTAAATACACACTTTTTGTACAATACCGTCTACATCTTCCCTGCTAAAGATATTTACATAACATGCTGGCATTACCTATGATGAAACCAACAGACCCGGAATTTGATGATTTTTTGGTCTTTGGCATGATTTTTCATTCGTATATCATGAACATTCATTAATTAAATTAAAAAATTTCAATCATGAACAAACTAATAATTAAAGGCAACTGGAATGAAATGAAAGGAAAATTGAAGCAAAAATATGGGGAACTTACCGACGATGATCTTACGTATGTTGAAGGAAAAGAGGATGAGTTACTCGGAAGATTGCAGAAAAAAACAGGCAAAACCAAAGAGGAACTCGTTGATGAGATTAATAAATTATAAATAAAGGTGAGAACAATTCTTTATATCATTGCAGTCATCCTGGTTCTGGGATGGCTCTTTGGTTTTTTCGTATACTCTGTCGGAGAACTGATCCATATTTTACTTGTTCTGGCGGTTATTGCCATATTAATTTCCATAATCAGAGGTAGATAACAATTCTTATCCGGTAACGGAAAGATTTATTAATTGAATAATAGAGCACAGGTTTGAATTAGTGACATTTTACTTTTCAAAAAAAACCTGTGCTTTTCAAAAATTTACAAAAAAGTCCATTTAGCCTGACCTTGCATGTTTCAAATCTATCCTAAATATAAAAAATACATTAGGCCGGTAACAGGGGTATTTTTTCTAATTGCAGGAAGTGTCTTTATGCTTATTCCTTTTATTCCCCTTGGATACATCCTGATATTTGGAGGACTTTTTTTACTGGCTGCACAAATACCTTTCCTGAGAAAGTTGATCAGAAAAATTAAGCAAAAAGATAATAAGGGGAGAGTGGAAAAGGTTGAAAGGGGTGTCGATGATACAGAAAATAAAGTGGTTAAAGACGAAAATAAATAAAAATGGAAAAATTACCTATATTTAAAATAAACATCCTGTTCCTGATCTTAATACTAATGATCCCTTTTTTAAACAGTTGTGATGTTATAACAGGTATTTTTGAGGCGGGAGTATGGATAGGAGTTATAGTTACCCTGTTAGTTTTAGCCCTTATTGCCTACATCATCATAAAAATTATTCAAAAAATATTTTGAGGAGGAAAAAGAATTTGACAATAGTAAAGATACCCTGCGAAAAAAGGGGCCAAGAGGTATCATTCTAAACCTTGGGATCTAAATCAAATTACCGGACTATTTCTTTTTTCCCGTTGCCATCATGATGAGTCCGACGATTAATACAGCAGCACTTATGATCACAGGAGTCCAATTTGCTGAACTAACCGCTATTTCCATTCCAAGAACATTAAAAGATTCTGATTGATTTACTGCTTGTATGCCAAAAACGATTGTACCTATCAGGCCTAAAACGAGGAGTATAATACCTGCTATTCTCATAATACGATGATTAAAGTTTAAATAATCTCAATGTCAAAGCATAAAAGAGTCCTTTATTCAGGTCCCTGTAAATGGTAAATGTATGAAATAATTCTGAATAATTGGAATATTTTGTGGCATCTTTAAATGTGATCGAAAGAAATAAAAAAAACCAGATGCTTTTAACCCAAAGAAAACCGATATAACCATATTATACAACTTCAGATTGGCATTCGTTCCTAACCTTCATGATTATGATTAACTATTGAGGCTTTAAGAGTTGGTCTGCATAAATGATAGAAAAACTATATTCGTTAAAATATGAAGATACTTACCAAAGTTTGTGGAATTAAAAAAATATTGATCTTTCTAATCCCGATCATTTTTATCCTAGATTGCACAAGAAATTTTTATGATGAGGATATGTCGGTAGCAGAATTGCAAACCACCTCTGAATACCTTAAAGATCATTTTGAATGGGATCCGCTAAAAGCCAGGAAGTATTTCCTGAAGTATTCTTTGAGATCAGGGGATACGAATCTGTATAATCTCTATAAAAAACATGACTATAATTTGCTCTGGATAGAACGAGGTGATCTGGATAAGAACGCCATGCAGCTGATAAAAAGTCTGCAATCCAGCTGGAAAGAAGGACTATCAAATGAAAGTTACCATCTCGGAGAAATCTATCACCACATTCATGATCTTCAGTCCATAAGAAAAATGAGGACCGCTTCATTGAAACAATTTATCCGGCTGGATATCCTGTTTTCGGAGGCCTACCTTAATTATGCCTCAGATTTATTGTCAGGCAAAATTAACCCCAATGAACTCGATTCCATCTGGGAGGCACACCCTCGGGAGAAAGACCTGGTTAAAAGAATGGAACAAGCGCTGGAAACAGCAACCATATCCTATTCCCTAAATGAGTTAAAACCCGAACAGGCTCAATATGATAAACTGGCAGGGAAACTCAAAGAATATATGATTATCAGGGATAAAGGAGGCTGGAAACCACCCGGTTATTTCTCATTGCTTGCCACGGGAGATAGTAACAAAAACGTTCTTTCACTTAAAGAATTTCTAAGAAACACAAATGATCTTGAGTTGGTCGATGATGCATACATGAAATCAGGATTATTTGATGCGAAATTGAAAAAAGCAGTCATCCGTTTCCAGAAGCGACATGGCCTGGAAATGGATGGTCTGGTGGGAATAGAAACCTTGAAAGAGATGAATAAATCAGTGGAGCATCGTATTGACCAGATAAGAGTGAATATGGAAAGACTGAGATGGTTGCCCGAAAATTTCGGAGAAAAATACATTCTCATTAATCTACCCGAGTTCAAACTCCGGTATTACCATAAAGGATATCTCCTGGAAGAAATGAAAATTGTAATCGGTGACATCGAAAATTATACCCCTGTCCTTAAAGATACCCTCAGGGAAATTGTTTTTAATCCTGCCTGGAATATACCTAAAAGCATTGCTGTTGAAAAAATTTTGCCCAAAATAAAAGCCGATTCCAGCTATATTGACAGTCACGATTATATTCTCCTTAAAAAGTCTTACCTCAGTAAGGATACAATAAACCCCGACAGCATTAAGTGGTCTGAGATTAACAGGGATAATTTTCAATTTTACATGGTTCAGAAACCCGGTAAACTTAATGCACTCGGTAAGGTAAAGTTTCTTTTTCCAAATCATCATGCAATTTATTTGCACGATACCCCCTCCAAACATCACTTTAATGGACGGGAAAGAAATTTCAGTCATGGTTGTATACGACTTGAACGACCTCTGGATTTAGCTCTTGAACTCCTGGACGGCCAACTCTCATGGACAGACATGCAGAAAATCCTTGAATCGAAAGAAACAAAAAGAATCCCCCTCAGTGAAACCATCAGCATTCATTTTCTCTACACAACAGCCTGGGTAAATAAAGATAACCGGATCCATTTCCGAAAGGATTTTTACCATTACGACAAAATGACCCTTGAAAAACTGGATGATTAATTTTTTTCATGAAGGCTACCTCTAAATATGAACAAAATCGGTAGTCATTCCTTAGCTAGGTAGATGACCAACACGTTTTTTAAATGTTTTGCTCTTAATTTTTAATTTAAACCAAAAGAATCATGAAAAAAATAGACGTATTGAAGATGTTACTGGGAAGTATCCTCATCTTCGCAATGACAGGATGCGGCCAGCAAGCAGATAATAACAAACAGGAAGGTCAAACCGATCAAAATGAAGCCTGGGAAGATTTCAAAGAAGAAATGAATGAAGCTGGTGATGCTTTAGAAGATCTTTTCCGTGATGAAGAGGACAATTTCAAGGAGTCGGCAAATGAAGTGCTCGGAGACATTGAAAGAAAGATTGATAAATATAAAACTGAACTTTCCGGTGAAGAACGGGAAGAGTTAAATAAGCTGGAAGCTAAGGCCGATGATCTTGAAAGAAAAATAAATGAACTTGATGAGGAGGCTGAGGATGAATGGGCAGAAGCAAAAGCCAGTATTGAAGAAGATTTTAGGGAATTAAAAAATGATATTGATCAAATGTTCGAAGAGGACGAGTATTAACAATTCTTTCTCCGGCAGCTTGACACCCAAGCCTGGTCGGTATACAAAAAAGGATACCCTGCCTTTTTTACAATTATTTTACAGCTTATTGGACATGAACATCCTTTTTTTCACCGGCAACTTTCCTTCAAGGCTTCTTGAAGGTTTGTTGCCGGTTTTATGATTATACAGAAGTTTGATAATGGTGAATTTCGCCTTTAACCTGTTTCAGTGAATGTAAAAAATATCAAGAAATATTTTTTATCGGCTTGTAAAGGTATAATTTGAACAAAATGAAAAAGTTTAATGATTTCAGGCAAACATGTTTGAACTTCCTATAGGAAGTGATTTGTTATATTAACAGAAAGAATGATACTCCCGGAAATCTGTATGAAAAGTTTCCTAAACATATTAAAAAAAATTATATTGGGTTTTGCCAGTCTGGTAGTTCTGTTGTTATTGATTGTGTTTTTATTCTTCCAGGTGCCAGCGGTTCAAAACTATTTTGCCGATAAGGCTTTAAAAATTGCAGGCAATAAACTTGATACAGAAATAGATCTTGAAAGTATAATTATCATCCCTCCCAATAGTATTAAATTAAAAGAAATTTATCTGGAAGGTGCCGGTGGTGATACACTTTTTTATTCAGAAGAACTCTCCATTAATCTGGCCTTATTTAAATTAGTGCGTAAAGAAATAGAATTGAACCGGTTGAGGATAGGATCTACACGTGTAAATCTTATTCGTTCCGGACCTGATAGTACTTTCAATTTTCCGGGAATTAAAAATTCTGCTGAAAAGGAAAAACCAGCCAAAGAAGAATCGGATATCGGGTGGACGTTCGATATGGACAGGATTATTCTTGACCAGGTAGATTTTCTTTTCTCAGATGAGAATCTCGGCAACCAATATACTGCCCATGTAGGTAACTTAAAGCTGAAAATGAGCTCACTAAATCCACAAATCCCGGAAATTGGCATACATTCTGTTAAGCTTAGTGAGAGCCAGGTAGAACTAAAGATTCAAACCCCCGGAACAAAGAATAAGGAAACCGAAAGTAAAATTCCTGATATATGGCTTAACCGGGATATTGAAATAAAGAATGTTGATTTTCTCATGAATAATTTTACAGGGGGGCAAAAAATAGCTGTCCATAATATTAACCTTCTCCTGAAATCTGATGAGATCAATCTCCCGGAAAAAAAAATATCACTGGCCCGGATCACACTGGAAGAAACAAAGCTTTTGATGATTCCCCCTGAAACAGATTCAAATGAAACGATGAATCAAACCAAAAATAAAGGACAATTTGACTGGGATTTTTCAGTAGCAGAATTAAACCTTAAAGATAATCATGTAAATTTTCGGACAGAAAAAGATCCTGCTACCTCCCCGGGATTTGATCCGAAGAATATCCAAATCCAAAAATTGAGTGGTGACCTAACCTCCATCAAATTCTCCCCGGATACGATCCTGGCAGATATTAATTCTTTTCACTTTAGTGAAAGTAACCAGTTTCGGCTTGAGAATTTTAGTTCCTATATATTCGCCACATCCGATAAGGCAGAATTAAAAAATTTCTCATTATCGACTCCCTTCAGTCGAATCAGACTTAACATGAAGGCCAAAGAATACAACCTGCACAATATAAAAAATACCTGGAAAGAAATCTTCGTGGACTTAAACCTTCAGGAAAGTCATGCCGGAATGGAGGATATACGCTTTTTTTACCCGGATTTTTCCGCAAAGGCTTATGGTGATATAGTTAATGAGCTGGTGTTTAAAACCGAAATGCACGGAAAGATTTCGGATATTTCCCTGAAAAACTTTAGAGCAAATGTAAACAAGGAGATAATTCTCAAGCTTCATGGGGATATTACCGGTTTTCCCGATCTCAATGAGGTCGATGGAACTTTCTTTATCGATAGTATATTCCTTGAGGGAAATAATGCCCGCCGATACTTTCCTGACACCTTGATCCCGGAACAGCTTTATATCCCAAAAAATTTTCTTGCAGAAGGAGTTGCCCGGGGAAATACAAAGCTAAGCAGAAGCAGGATCGATATCAGCAGCGCTGCAGGAAACATCCATGCCAACCTACGCCTGAACACTGACTCCCTCAGTGAAAAAGAATTTTACCAGGCCAATATTCTTACAGAAAGCCTTGATCTTGGAATGATATTGCAGAAACCCGATACATTAGGAAAAGTATTTATGAATGCAAACCTCAAAGGCTTTACTCAAAATTTCAAAGATCCTCGCGCAGACCTAAGACTTGAGGTCGATAGCTTTAATTTTATCCGGTATCCTTATTCCAATTTTCATTTTAATGGCCATATAGCCGGAAATAGTGTTAAGGGAACTGCCGGAATGGACGATGAAAACATCAGATTCAGTTTCAACGGAGAAGTTGATGCCTCCGATTCTATCCCAGATATGGATTTCACGCTTAATCTTATCGGTGCTAATCTGAAGGCATTGAATATTGCGGAGGAAGACATAAGGGTTGGAGCTGCATTATCCTCTTCCCTTTCCGGGTCTAATCTGGATAATCTTAACGGAAAAATTACATTCAATGATTTGATCATTGTAAAGAATAATGAGATTCATGAACTGGACTCCTTATTGGTTGAAGCAAAAAACCTCAAAAACCGGACAGAACTGAAGGTTTTATCCAGCATATTGCAGGCCAGATATGAAGGAACAGTAAAGCCTTCTGATATATCATCGAGACTTTGGTCACATATTAATCTGTTTTTCGCTTTTCGAAAATCTGAGACGGAAATTCCCGAAATAGCCGGAAATTTTAGCTTTGAAGGCCACATCGACAATCACCCGCTGATTTCCGGGGTAATCTTACCGGAATTACAAAGCTTTCAGGGTATTGATGTTCAGGTTGATTATAATGAAGAAAACAATAAATTAAGTGCAAACACGATTATTTCTCCTATCCATTATAAAAATATCATTATGGATTCGTTGAAAATAAATTTGAATTCGGAGGATACCCTTTTGCAGGTTGAAATCGATTCCAAAGGTTTTCGGCAAGACCTGCTGAATATTCCGGGAATTTCGTCAGAAGCCAGGCTTGCGAATGATCTTGCAAAATGGACTTTCAGTATAAAAGATGAACAAAAGGAAGAAAAATACAACATCAGCGGTACACTGAATAATGACGGGAAATTTATAACAGCAAATTTCGATTCCGCAAAGCTCATGTTAAATTATGAAACATGGAACTTACCGGCCGATCATTCAATCAGGATATCAGATGACAGCACAATATTTAACAATTTAACCTTAACCAGTGAATCCCAGGTTTTATCTCTTTCCAGAAAAACTTCTGGCCCTGGAATTGAAGGTGCAAAAATCGAATTTACCGCATTTGAACTCGAAACATTTTCCAACCTTATAACTACTGAAAATCTCGTTGAAGCTGAAATAAGCGGAAAAATAGTTTTTGATCCGGAAAACGGAACAAGATTCATTTCAGATTTGCAGATTACCGATCTTGCCACATACGGAGAAGAAATATTTAATATGATTACCATAAAGGCTGAGCAAACTGAAAAGGACAAAATTAGCTTCATGGGACAATTGGAGGACCAGGAAGAAAGAATCAAACTTCAGGGCTTTTACTTAATTCAACCTGAAAATCAGGTCGATCTTGATATCAATGTGAGCCAGCTAAAGGTACAAAGTTTTCAGCCTTTGCTCTCCGATGTTTTTGAAACCTTATCAGGTACATTCAATGCAGACCTAAATCTTTCGGGACCTTTTGATCAATTGGAAGTTAATGGTGATCTTGAGTTTGCTGGCGGAGAAATTACCCCACGAATGCTTGGCACAACGTTCAAGGCAGAAAATATTCAACTTAATCTGAAAAACAATAATTTAGCGTTCAAGAATTTCTCAATTCTGGATGCTGATGGGAATCAGGCTTCCGTCAATGGATCTGTAGAAAAACTTTTCTCGGAATCGCCCGTCATGAATATCAAAGTTATGGGAGATAATTTCACTGTCGTTGATGTTCGTGAAGGAGAAAATGATCTGTTTTTTGGGAAGTTAGGCATGGATATATCCACAAATATCAATGGTGATCTTTCAGAGCCGGATATCAGTGGAGCAATAACCATAACCAATAACACAGATTTTCATTTCATTGTGCCCTCTCCGGAAAAAGCTACCATAGAGCAGGAAGGTCTTGTGGTATTTATTGAACCGGAAAAGGATACCATGTCTATCTTATATTCCGGTCTTGAACAGGAAAAAACCCGGGTAAATTCTAATGGCAATCTGGATATAACCGCGACGGTAGAAATCCAGGAGGAAGCTTTGATAGAAATTGTTATTGATCCTGCCTCAGGTGAGAATCTC
>CAZQOV010000120.1:0-9726 GCA_964595055.1 uncultured Bacteroidaceae bacterium
GATGAATTCCGCAAGACTTGGAATTGGAGCTCAATCTGTAGGGCTTGCAGAAGCCGCTTATCGTGAGGCCCTTAAATACGCTAATGAGAGAATTCAGTTTGGAAAACCCATTATAAAATTTCCGGCTGTCTATGAAATGCTGCGCTTAATGGAGGTGAAAACCATTGCTATCCGCAGTTTGCTTTATGAAACAGCAAGATTTGTGGATATTTATAAAGCCTATGGATCTGTGTCGGAGAAACGGAAACTTGAGGCGGAAGAAAGAAAGGATTCGAAGAAATACCAGCGCCTTGCCGATGTATTTACCCCATTGTTAAAGCTCGTTTCTTCGGAATATTGCAATCAGATCACTTACGATGCCTTACAAATTCATGGTGGAGCCGGCTTTATGAAGGACTTCCCTATTGAGAGGATATACAGGGATGCAAGAATTACCACTATTTATGAAGGAACTTCCCAGTTACAGGTTGTGGCAGCAATCCGCGGTGTAGGTACCCATGCGTTCCTTAACCGAATAAAAGAATATGAAGCGGAAAAGATGGATCCTGAACTGGAATATCTTCGTAAGATCCTTCAGGATATGACCGGTGAATTTGAAGAACTGACCCGCTATGTTGATGAATATGATGATGGAGAGTTTATGGATTTCCACGCACGCCGGCTCGTGGAAATGGCCGGTAATATCATTATGGGATATTTGCTTTTGCTGGATAGTATGAGAGATGAAGACTACAGTAATTCTGCAGAAATCTTTATCAAGTTGGCTGTCACAGAAAACAGAGAGAAAGCACTTTATATTCGCAAATCTGAAATCAAGGATCTGGGTATTTTTAAATACTAAAAATATTAAGTAATCCTTCCATTAATAAAACCGCTCAGTTTTTTGTGAACTGCTGCGGTTTTTTTTTATTATTGTGAAGTGCTTAACAAAATTTTTACGATTCTTTCGGCCAGGCAAAAAGTCTTTGTACCCATTTTATGGTATGAATTTTGCCATAATATGTTGAGGAGGAGATTGATTATGCAGAATTTAGTAAATAAAATACTGAAGATCCTAAAGGATCACGTACATAATAACAATCAGGAGATCCAGTATAACCAGGAAGAGATCAACCGGATGATTGCTGATTTCTCGAAAAAATATACCGAGAAAGACCTGGAATATAAAAATGCGTTAAATAAAGAGCTTCTGGGGGAAAATGAAGATTTTATTCAGATTCAATTGCAGCTTAATGAATTTATGGAAAAATATGGACACCTTTTTGCCGAGGAAGAAGACAATGATGATGAAGGCTATAATATTGATATTCATGAGGAAATGACACTTCCATATTTTCAGAAAACAATAAATGGTCAGATGAAATTCGATCGGAATCACCCCCAGTTTAATAATGCGAAGTTCTTTAATAAGTTGCTAAAGTACTACGAGCTGAAAGAAGATTATGAAATGTGTGAGCAGCTTATCCGCTTGAAAAAACTTAAATGACCTGTGATTACGCAGAGGGATCTTCCTATGAAAAAAAATTCCGGTAATAGCAAAAAATGCCGTTTTGTAATTATCGGCGCCGGGAATGTAGGAACACACCTGACCAGAGAATTATACCGCAAGGGTTTTCAGCCCGTGAAAATCATCAATCGTTCTCCTGACAAAGCAAAAAAATTGGCCAAAGAAACAAATTGTGATCATTTTTCCGCTGATGTAAACATTGATACCCAACCCGACTTTATCCTTATTGCAGTAAATGATGATTCCCTACCGGAAATAGTAAAAAAGATAAGCCCTGGTAATGTCCCGGTAATTCATTGTTCAGGTAGTACCCCAATATCCGTGTTTCCTGTAGATTTTTTCCACTATGGGGTTTTATATCCACTACAAACACTCTCAACAGGCAGAACCCCGGTTTTTGAAAAAATCCCTTTTTTACTGGAAGCCTCTGATGATGAAACCATAGATTTGCTTAAGTATATTGCTTCCTCATTAAGCGATGTTGTGCTTGAAATGAATTCCAAAGACCGTCTCAAATATCATATTGCTGCAGTATTCGCAAGTAATTTTACCTATCATATGCTAAGCCTTGCATCGGATTACCTAAAGAAGAATAAATTGCCCGATGATATTTTAGAGCCTTTAATTCAGGAAACCATTTTCAAATTTTTCGAACGGGGAGGTCAGGATGGGCAAACCGGTCCAGCTGTCAGGGAAGATATGAAAATCCTAAAGAAACATAAGGAAATGCTAAAAAATGATCCTGACTTTCAAAAAATATATACTTTTGTAAGCAAAAGCATCATACAGTATAAAATGATAAAAGAGTAATCAATTGCATGGGGAATTTTAAAGAGGATCTGAGAAAAGTAAAAGCTTTCATTTTTGATGTTGACGGGGTTTTTTCTACCAGTAAAATCATTTTACATCCATCCGGAGACATGATGAGAACCATGAATATTAAGGATGGTTTTGCCTGTTTTTTTTTGATAAAAAAAGGATTTCCGGTCGCCATAATAACCGGAGGGAATTCCGAATCGGTGAGAATGAGATTTGAAAAGCTGGGCGTAAAAGATATCTATATGGAATCTTCAAATAAAATGAAAGATTTCGAACATTTTATTTATAAATATAAACTGAAACCTGAAAATGTCCTGTACATGGGGGATGATTTGCCTGATTATCAGGTGATGAAGAAAGTGGGAGTGCCTACCTGTCCGGCAGATGCCGTCGAAGAGATTAAATCAGTATCCCGGTATATTTCCGACAAAAACGGGGGAGAGGGTTGTGTGAGAGATGTGATTGAACAGGTCTTGCGGGTGAACGGATATTGGATGGATACTGAAGTATTCGCATGGTAAATAAATTGGCATGATAAAGGCTATTAGTCAACTGATTCGTTTACCTAACCTTGTGATTATTGCAGCTACGCAATACTTAATGAGGCATATGGTTATTTCACCCTTTTTGAGGGTTAACGGCTTTAGCTTGCAAATGGATAATTTTCATTTTGCCCTTCTTGTGCTTTCTACTCTTTTTATCGCCGCAGCCGGTTATACCATTAACGATTATTTTGATACCCGGACCGACAGGGTGAATAAACCCGAAAGTGTGTTGATAGATAAGGAAATTTCGCGTCACCTGGCCATCAATCTTCATACGGTATTAAATGTTATTGGAGTGGGTCTTGGTATTTATCTTTCCTTTCATATCAAAATTCCCGGAATGTCATTGCTTTTTTTACTTACTGCCGGGATGCTGTGGTTTTATTCCTCAAATTATAAACGGCAGTTTTTTATTGGAAATTTAATTGTTAGCCTTATGATTGGCATTGTGCCCATGATGGTTATCCTTTTTGAATTGCCACTGCTTAACAGGCAATACGGAGAAACCATGCTGAAAGCCGGGGCAAATTTTAATTATATTTTCTACTGGGTTGCCGGTTTTTCTTTCTTTGCTTTCTTTACCAATCTTATCAGGGAAATAGTAAAGGATGCCGAAGATTTTGAAGGGGATAGTGCATATGGGATGAATACTTTTCCTGTTCAACTTGGAATCCCACTAACAAAGGTTTTTATCATTTTTCTTATTAGTATCCTGCTGGTTATGCTAGCCCTGGTCCTGTATAAATATATACTTCTCAGTGCTGAGGAATTTGATTTTCTCTCAGGATTTTATTTCCTCATGACTATTTTTATTCCTTTACTTTTTGTAATTTTTCAAATTGCTATTGCAAAAAACAGAAGAGATTATCATCTTTCGAGTCAGATTCTGAAAATGGTTATGCTTTTCGGAGTTTTATACTCGGTGATCGTATTCTATATGCTGAATTTTAGATTAAACTGACTCAAAATGTTGTTGGATGAGCTGAAAGATTTCAATATTATCCTGGCTTCACAATCTCCCCGGAGACATCATCTGTTAAAAGAAACTGGCCTGTCTTTTTCCATCAGCCATCTTCATGTAATTGATGAAGATTTTCCAATAAATATGGGGAAATTTGAAGTTCCCGTTCATCTTGCCGAACAAAAATCAAAAGCCTATTCGGAATCTCTTAAAGAAAAGGATATATTGATTACAGCCGATACCATAGTATGGTTTGAAAATGCGGTGATCAATAAGCCAAATGACAGGAAAGAAGCAATTGACTTCCTTCACAGACTTTCCGGGAATATGCATGAGGTTGTAACCGGAATGTGCCTGCGCGGAAAGTCGCAGATGCTTAGTTTTTACTCATATTCAGAAGTTTATTTTGCCGATTTGAAAGAGGATGAAATCCTGTATTATGTTGAAAAATATAAACCCTTTGATAAAGCAGGAGCCTATGGCATACAGGAATGGATAGGATATATTGGTATCCATGAGATAAGAGGATCGTTTTTCAATGTAATGGGACTTCCGGTTCAGCTACTCTATCAGAAACTTGGAGAATTTATTAATAAAGAAGACTAATTAATTGACGATGAAAAGGTTTACAATCATTTTTTGTCTTATCAGCTTTGTATTTCATTTACGTGCAGATGAGGGGATGTGGATTCCTCTTTTGCTTGAAAAATATAATATTGAAGAGATGCAGGAGCAGGGATTCAGATTATCGGCTGATGATATTTATGCTGTCAATAAGGCAAGCCTAAAAGATGCTGTAGTGATTTTTGGTGGGGGGTGCACAGGTGAGCTCATTTCGGATAAAGGATTGCTCCTGACAAATCATCATTGTGGGCATAGCTATATTCAATCGCATAGCAGTGTCGAAAGTGATTATCTCACTGAAGGATTCTGGGCGATGTCCATGGAAGAAGAAATACCGAATCCTGGATTGAGCGTTACTTTTCTGGAACGAATTGAAGATGTTACACAAAAGGTATTGGAGGGAACAGAAAATGAACTTACCGAACGGGCACGTCTGGCAAAAGTAAATGAAAATATCCAAAAGATCATTGCTCCGCTTAACAATGGCAAATACAAAAGAGCTGTAATTAAGCCCTTTTATTATGGAAATGAATACTATATGTTTATTTATAAAATTTACACCGATGTCAGGCTGGTGGGAGCACCTCCGGGAGCCATAGGGAATTACGGAAAAGATCATGATAACTGGATGTGGCCGAGGCATACCGGCGATTTCAGTATCTTCCGGGTTTATGTCGGTCCGGATAATGAACCCGCAGATTATTCCCCGGATAATGTACCTTATACACCCAAAAAGCATTTCACCATATCTCTCGATGGTTATGAACATGGCGATTTTACGATGGTAATGGGATATCCTGGAAGTACAACTCAGTATTATACCCCCGATGCTGTTGAAATGCTCGTAAATAAATCTTATCCCAGGAAAATTGAAATACGCGGAGCCAGACTCGATATTATGGATAAACATATGAAAGAGGATGTTGAAATAAGGATAAAATATGCTTCAAAATATCGCAGGGTAAGCAATGCATGGAAAAAGTGGCAGGGTATAATACATGGACTGGAAAGAGTAGATGCTATTGAAAAGAAGAAACAAATGGAAGAAGAGTTCCGCCTGTGGGTGAAAGCAAATGAAGAAAGAAATGAAAAATACGGCACCGTTCTATCGGAACTGTCGGTTCTTTATGAAGAGTTATCCGATTATCTGCTGGTATATGAGTATGCCGGAGAAGCGGTCCTTGCGACGGAACTTATGGATCTTATGGCAGAAATTAATGAATTTCTAATTGAAAATTCCGGGAAATCAGAAGAAGGAAAAAAGGAAGCAAAGGATAAATTCCTGATGAAAGTGGATGAATTTTTTAAAAATTATCACCAGCCAATTGATGAAGAAATCTATGCTGCAGTTCTGAAAGCATTTTACCAGGATATCAATTCGTCCTTTCATCCGGATGTTTTTCAAGAGATTCATACCAGATACAAGGGAAATTATTTGAAATTTGCGAAGAAACAATTCAAAAAAACAAATTTTAATACCAAAGATGAAGTTTATAATTTCTTTGCTGACTATCCGGAAAAAGAGGCTAATCTGGAGAAAGAACTTATGAAGGATAGGCTTTTTCAGACATTCCTAAGCTTTTCCGAAATCTATACCGAAGAGGTAAATGCAAGATTTAGTTTTCTGGAAGATGAGATTCAATATACCTATCGAACTTATATGAAAGGCCTCAGGGAAATGCATGTAAATGAGGTTTTGTATCCGGATGCCAACTTTACCATGAGAGTTGCTTACGGGGAGGTTGAGGGCTATTCTCCAAGGGATGCGGTTATTTATAAGTATGAAACAACACTCTCCGGGGTCATAAATAAGTACGAAACTGGCCTGCCTGACTATTCTCTTCCTGAAAAGCTGTTGAATCTTTATGAACAGAAAGATTATGGAAGATATGGAAGTGAAGACGGACAAATGAATGTTTGTTTTATTGCCAGTAACCATACTTCCGGTGGAAATTCAGGCAGCCCTGTATTGAATGCAAATGGAGAACTCATTGGATTGAATTTTGACCGGAACTGGGAAGGGACCATGTCTGATATTTTTTATGATAAATCACAATGCAGAAATATTTCAGTAGATATTCGCTATATCCTTTTTATTATTGATAAATTTGCTGATGCAGGTTATCTGATCGAGGAAATGGATATCGTACAAAATTGATATCCGTGCAGGTTAAGTGGAGAAAAACATGTCTTACAAAAAGATTGCCTGATATTAATACTTGAAAAAGAGGGGCAAAAAAATGAAAACCTTTCATTTCAGTTTCCTGGGTACCGGAAATGCCTGGCCGGTTACAATATCAAAAAAGCATCCCTTCTATGATCCCGGAAATTTTAGTCACCTGGCAAATGCCTCCTATCAGATCGAAAAAAGAATAAATGAACAGTTTTCCGGTAAGATTCTCATCGATGCAGGACATGGTATTATTCCCCTTCTGATCCGGGATGATAATCGATTGCCCGATGCACTGGTCATCACCCATTCCCATGCTGATCATATTGTTTCCATTGACTGGATTTGCCATAGCTATGCAAAGATTTATAACTATGAAAAGTTTTTGCCTATTTATTGTTCAGGCTTATGTTATCAGAAGATTATCCGGACATTTCCCAATTTGCAAAAATATCTTGATTTCAGAGAGCTGATACCCGGTAAGGCTATGGAGATTGAGGAAATGTCTGAAGTTTCACTTACTGCATATCCTGTTTTTCATGGAATGGAAGCCCCCGGAGCTTCGATGCTGAGGTTTGATATTGAGAATGAAAAAAAACTTTTGCTTACCGGAGATGTGCTGACTCCGATGTTGCGAAAGAAGGATTACCACGACCTGCAATCCGTTCCCTTTATAATCGCGGATGCCAATAACCGTTTTCCTTATCCCCGTTCCAATCACTGGAGTGTGGTTTCCAATGGCCCGGAAGATAAAGATCAACCGGAACGCCTGCGTTCATACAGAAATGACTTAAATCTTTCGGCAATGCTTAGCCAGCACCTGGGTAATTCTTTGGATCCCGGTTATTATAAATACTTTGATGAGTGGCTGTCGGGTGCTGATCCGGAAGTATTTCACTTCAGCATTTCTGATTTTTGTAAAGTTATTAAACCCGAAAAGGTATTTCCCGTTCATTACAGCGGGGGAGAGGATGAAAAGTATTACCAATCACCGCGGATGTCCAGAAGAGATCTTCAAAGCTGGCTAAATATGCAGGAAACTTCCTTTTTCGAATATATTTTAGCTTCACCGGGGGATGGTTTTAATCTGTGAGATTGATGAATGATATCCCTGCCATGGATCAGAATAATTGCAGGTCGTGGAGTAAAGTTCTCAGGTGGCTTATAATTTGGTCTGGTCAATAATTGTATAATACCCGCTGTATTTACCGCTGATCGTGGTGGGTTCATTGTCCACAATACTTTCAAGTTTATATTCAATGAAATAAAAGCCATTTTCTTCGTGTACTGTAACCTCTCCGCTAAGAATAGGATAACGGATTATATGGTTTGCATTGGTGATCTGAATGTAAGCATCCACAATATTTCCGGGTTTTCTTTCATCAGTATTTTCAATACGATAGGTTCCGGCGCTGAATTCATCAAGAGAAGGAGAGTTTGCATCCAGGTAAAGCAGGATATTATCCTGAACGATGTTTCTGCTGTTATAATCGAAAGTACCGTCAGTGAAGCTGATATCATAGTCGGAACTGAGGCTGTCCAGGTTTTCTCCCCATATTTCAATGATAGCATTTGGAGTAATATACTCCTGATTATCGATATGGAATCCGTTCCATCCTTCTTCATTCTTGAAAGGATTTTCAGTTTCATCGGGTGTGGGATCATTCTTTTCACAGGAGCTAAGGGCTGTCAGAATAATTGAAATTCCAATTGTAAGGTGCAGATTTTTTTTCATTATGACCACAGTTGAGCTCAAGAAATTGATCAAAGCTTTTTACGATAGTACGAAAATCTATGGCACTTGTGATATTTCTTTTATGAACGGCTTGTATTTCTTGTTGAAGGGTCAAAAATAAATGTTGAACGATTTTGGTCGCAGCTTTATTTAGAATTAAAAACCAGCCTTCCTCTGAAATGACTATTAAATATAGAGACCGTGTTGGAGGTTTATTCAGACTGTTATTTTATGCTTAAGCAATCAGCAGGGTCAACCTGTTCACAATTATTTCTTAATTCGAAATTTAAGTGTAGGCCCTTGGAGAGACTGACCGCCATTCATATCACCAAATAATTAATCAAAATAACCATTAAGTTCCACATATACGGTAAAATATAGCCAGGATTATTTTATTAACACTGCAATGCGATTGCAGTGAGGTTTTGTATTTTATAAGACCTTCGAGGTTTTAAAACCTCGAAGGTTTAAAAGAAACTGCAAAACCATTATACTAAACCGCTTCGCGGCAAACCGGGTAATTGTCTTATTGTAAGGGGATTGCCATGGTTGGCATCCCCGCTGAAAGTTGAGTGATTTTGATTAATTAACGATCTACTCAATGACAATTTTCCTGAAGGTTGCACCAGTTGACAACAAATAGATGCCTTGCTTCAGATCTGAAACATCAATTGAATTGACATGATTTTTCTCCAAAAGAATCTTTCCCTGCATGCTATACAGTTTAATATCAGCATAATCAGCAAGATAAAGCGTCCCTCCGGAAACCGGATTCGGATAAACCCTGATAGATTGCAATTCGCTGGAATTTGAAAAATTAGGGGTTTGACCGTTCACAATAATTAATTCATCAATATTCTGTTGCTTGCCATTGTTTATTTTTAAAGTATTTGTTGCCTCAAAAGTTACATTACTAACTGTAGTATAGGTCCAATCTGATGCACCCGGCAGTGGCAATGCGTATTCAGTATCATTCACAAACAAACTTGCATTATCGGAGTAATCTGCTTGAGATCTTACCTGCACAGAATATATACCCGGATTAAGCTCAATATTATTCCACACTATACGTCCATAATCTTCAGCCGATCTCAAATAGACATATCCTGTTCCGTTGAAATCAGACAAAGTACTCTCAATATTGGCACCAGCCAATTCGTCAGCATCCTCAGCTTGCAAGGTGATGTCTGCAATTTGTTGCAGGATAACTTCTTCAATAACTTCACTACCGGAGACACTAAAAGTCCCTGTAGCTTGGTATCCATCAGCCGTGACCGTATAATCGTAGTCACCGTTGGGCAGCTCAATGCTGGCCTCCCCTGATGCATTGGTAGTTAGCTCCGTATCATCAATGGCAACAGCTGC
>CAZQOV010000121.1:0-9694 GCA_964595055.1 uncultured Bacteroidaceae bacterium
ATTACGAAATTTAAACAATGCATTGAAGCTTATAAAGGACTCTTTAATAATTCCATGCTGGGTTTATTTATTCTGAGCGGCAATTATATTAAGTATGCTAATCCACAAGCCGGGAAAATTTCCGCTTATACCTTAGAGGAACTGCTTGCTCTGAATCATAGACAAATGCTTTCTATCATCGATCCTGAAGACAGAAACAAGGTGATCAAAGCTTTTCAGAAATTGGGGAGAAAGGAAGAAACGTCAGGAGAACTTGAATTTCGAATTTTCAATAAAGAATCTGGCATACGATGGATTCATGCCTATATTTCTCTCATCCGGTATATGGATAAACCCTCATTTCAGATTGCCTTCATTGACATTACTGATCAGAAAAACCTAACACAAAAGCTGGTAGAAAGTGAAAAACGGTATCATGACATGTATCGGCATACCCCGGCAATTATGCATTCCATTAATCATGAGTACCGCCTGGTCGAAGTCAGTGATTTCTGGCTGGAAACTATGGGTTACAAAAGAGAGGAAGTAATAGGCCGTCCCTCTGTAGATTTTTTGACACCCAAATCACGTGAATTTGCTATAAAAAAAGCATTACCTAATTTTCGTAAGAAGGGATATGCCCGGAACGTTCCCTATCAGTTTGTCAAAAAAAACGGGGAAATCGTGGATGTACTTTTTTCCGCCATAGCAGAATATGATAATGAGGGATATATGCACCGTACACTTGCAATAGCAAATGACATTACCCAACAAAAGAAAAATGAGCAACAAATCATTGAAAGTGAGGTAAAATACAGAAATCTGGTGGAAAATTCACCGGTAGGGATCATCGTATTTATAAATGATAAAATAGAGCTGGTCAATAATGCCTTTTTAAAATTATCCGGTTATCACAGCATGGAGGAAGTTATGCATATTTCTTATGCTGATTTGATCCACCCGGACGATCGCCAAAAAGTAATGCAGGAATTAAAAAGAAAAAAATCCTCAGAACAAGCCCTAAGCCATTATTACCGGATGATAAGAAAAAACGGGGAGGTAATCGATGTAACAGAACATACCTCTGAATTTAATTTCCACAATAAAATTTATAAACAGTGTATATTTGAAGATATAACACAGGTTATTAATACTGAGGAAAGCAAAAGAATCATTCAGGACAAAACTGCATTTCTTGAAAGAAAATTACAGATTAATAAACAGGCTGAAGCAGAATTATTATCCATAATTCAATCCGAAAATCTTGAGATCAATAAATTCTTAACCTTATTGAATCTGCTGAGAAATGAAACAGAAATAGAAAAACACTGGAAAATATTTGAAGATAATTTTGCAAGTCTGCACCCCGATTTTTTTAATAAACTGCATTCCATCGCACCAAAACTCACGCAGCAGGATTTGAAACATTGTGCATTTATTAAAATGAAGCTGGATACAAAACAAATCGCTACCTTATTTAATGTGAAGCCCAGCAGCGTGCAAATGTCCCGGGTTCGTTTAAAGAAAAAACTCAGGCTTAAGCGTTCTGAAGATCTGTTTTATTTTATTAATAGTCTTTGATTTCAAAATAGACCCTGAGGGTTTTCAAAACCCTCAGGGTCTATTTTGAAATCAAAAAATTAGGCATCCAAACCACAAAATCAACGAAACTATTCAGAGGGAAATTCGTAGCCTAATTTGAATTACAAAAAAACAAAAATTCATGTTTGATCGCTTTGACACAAGTCATACTCATACACATTTTGCATCCTCAAAAAGAAATAGCAGAGAAGAAATCTACAGGCAAAGCAATAAAATTGCCAGATCAGACTTTCTGGAAAATATACTGTCTAACATTCCTCTTATATTTCTTATTATCAATGAAGAAAGACAAATAATTTACAGCAATAAGATTCTTGTGAAAAACCTGGGTTATGAAAAACTGGAGTCTGTACTCGGATTAAGACCGGGAGAAATGTTTCGGTGTATTCATTCACAAAAAGAGAAAGGTGGATGTGGAACAAACGAAAATTGCCGGTATTGTGGAGCTGTAAATTCTATTCTGGAGAGTAAAAAAAGAAAAGAAACGGTTACTAAAGAATGTCGACTTTCTTTAGCCATGGGTTCAGAAGTAATGGCAGCAAATTATGAAATGGCCAGCACTCCTTTTTTCTGGGAAGGAGAATCATTTTATATTGTCGCAATGAAAGATATAAGCGATAAAAAAAGAAGAGAACAACTGGAGCGGGTCTTCTTTCATGATCTGATAAATAAAGCCGGAAGTCTTTCCGGACTGGTTGAACTTATAAAAGATAAAGAGACAAATAATAAAAGCAGACGTCTGCTTGACTATGTAGATCGGGGGATGAAAGAATTATTAAATGATATAATATATCAGAGGCATATTCAACAGGCTGAAAAAGGCAAGCTTAAAATTAAACCGGTTAAGCTAAAGCCGTTAAACATTCTCAACAATATCCATGAAGACTTCAAAAGCACTCTTGAAAGGGAAAAGAAAAATATTGAAATTGACAGGAAAACTGACGATATAGATATTACCAGCGATAAAGTGTTATTAAACCGCGTTTTAACCAATCTGGTTAAAAATGCACTTGAGGCATGCCTTGAAGGTGATGTTGTTAAAATGAAATTCTCATCCATCGGTCAAAAATGTAGCTTTACTGTTTCAAATCCCTCCGTGATGTCTGAAGAAGTTAAATCACAAATTTTCCAGAGATCCTTTTCCACTAAAGGCTCGGGAAGAGGGATTGGCACCTATAGCATAAAATTGTTTACCGAATCCTATCTGAAGGGTAAGGTTAGCTTTGTTTCTGATGTAAAAACAGGAACAAACTTCAGGATTGATCTTCCTGTTGATATAAAAGAAGACCATAAGGAAGCTGAAACGTTGTTCGAAGCAAATCCTATTCACTCATCATAAATAAAAACATTTTTTCACAAATCCGGTAGCCCACAGCTTGAAATTTTTTCCATTTACCTGGTATCTGTCAATAAAGTCGAGAAGTATGTAATACTATTGTAACACCTGATGCATTGACCTATATAAGATATTTCTTTAATCTTTAAGAAAAGTTAAAAAGCTGTATTCAGCAGGCTTGTAAGAAAAAAAGAATGTGATTTTTACCTTCCTGGGAATATTGGATGCATAATAAAAAGATGTTGCTATGGAAAACGAGAGTTTTTTCGACCTTAAAAGCAGGATTGAACAGGTGCTCAGTGAAAATCACCAGGAGCTTAATCAGCCTTACATTGACAGACTTTTTGAAACCCTAAATGACCATAAGACCCGGCTGGAAAAGGAAAACGAGCGAATACAAGAAAAACAGGCTGAACTGGAAAAAACAAAAAGCAGATTTGCTCAGCTTTTTGAGGATGCCCCTTCAGGATACATCATTTGCGATGAAGACCTGCGGGTAAAAATGGCAAATAATACCTTTTTACTTCTTGTAAACAAAGATCAATTTTCAGACCCGGGAAAAATTACCGATTATATTCATCCTGACTTCCTGGATAATTTCCATCTGTATTTTAATAAGCTTAAGATCTCCGGGAAACCGGCTGCATTGGAAATCAGGCTAAAAGGAAAAACTACGGATGTACCGGTAAAAATTGCAGGAAATGTTTTTCTTGAAGAAGGCAACAGGTTTTACCGCTTAATCATTACTGACCTGACAGAAGAAAAACAATACAACAGAACGCTTCGGAAAAAAAACCGGGATCTCAGAGAGCGAAATAAAGAGTTAAAATGCCTGTTCAATATTTCTAATCTTTTAGATAGTCCGGAATTAAGCGTGGATGAGCTTTTGCAAAATGTAGTAGAATTAATTCCTCCGGCATGGCAATTCCCGGAAAAGACTGCAGCCCGCCTCACGCTGAATGGAAAGGCATTTCAGACAGCTAATTATAAATCCTCAAAATGGAAGCAGTCTGCTATGATTCCTTTAAACTTTAAGGGTAAAGCGGATATCGAAGTTGCCATTATTGAAGAATTGCAGGAAATGGATGGAATTTATTTTCTTGAAGAAGAAAAATCTCTTCTTGAATCCATTTCAAAAATACTGGGAAGATATTTACAGAGAAAGCATATTGAAAATCAAATTAGAGAGCGCGAAGAGCACCTTCGAATTACGCTGGATTCTATAGGCGATGGGGTAATATCTACAGATTTAAGCGGATATGTTACAACCCTTAATCCTGTTGCGCAACAACTTACCGGCTGGACAATAGATCAGGCAAAATGCAAGCCTATTGATATGATTTTCAATATTTTGCATGCCTTTACTGGAAGAAAAGCAGACAACCCCGTAAAAGAAGTGTTGCAAAAAGGGATAATCGTTGGCCTTGCCAATCACACCAAACTTATTTCGAAAAATGGAAAAGAATATCATATTGCCGATTCGGCAGCTCCTATTAAAACAGATGATGGAAGGATTACAGGAGCAGTAATGGTATTCAGGGATGTGACGGAAAGTTACCTGAACCGTGAAAAACTGAAAGAAAGCAAATTGCAGCTTACAAAGGCCCAGGCAATGGGAAATACCGGTAGCTGGACATTTTATCTGAACAATAACAGAATAAACGCATCTGAACAATCGTATAAAATATATGATCTTGATTCCTCGAAAGAGGTTTCCATTAAAGAAGTTCAAAAAAGGGCTTTACCTGAATACCGGAAAATGCTTGATGAATCTCTGGAAAAATTAATAAAAGGTGAAGAAACTTACGATGTTGAATTTAGAATTAAAAGATCTGACGGAGAAATACGGGATATACATTCGGTTGCCGAATACAATTTACATGATAATACGGTAACCGGATTTATCCAGGATATTACAGAAAGGAAAGAGGCAGAAAGAAAGTTAATAAAACAGGAACATTTTCTCCGGAGTTTGATTAACTCCCTGCATGAAGATATTTTAGTAATTGATAGTGAATACCGTATACAGGATATCAATGAAAATGCCTTAAAAAAAGTCGGATTGCTTAAGGATGAAGCCATTGGAAAACGTTGTTATGAAATAATACATCAGAACGATAAGCCGTGCAGTAAAAAGGGTGAAAAATGCGGATTGGAACAGGTTTTTAAAACCGGAAATTCCATAAACCTGCATCATGCACATATAAATGGATCGGGTGATCGTAGTTTCTTAGATCTATTATACTCCCCCATTAAGGATGATTCCGGAAATGTAACACATGTAATAGAAGCCGCCCGGGATGTTACGCAACTTTTTAAAGCCCAGGATGCAGTTAAACAAAGTGAACAAAAATTTCGAAATCTGTTCCAAAAAGATTCAGCTGTTAAGCTTATCATTCATCCTGAAAATGGAAATATTACCGGGGCAAATCTGGCTGCAGCAAAATTTTATGGATGGCCGGTAAAAGAACTGGAAAAAATGAATTTTTTCGGGATAAATAGAATTCCCTCCATTGAACTGAAAAAAAGATTATCCCGAATTAAAAATAATGAAGCAACTCATTTTGAGGTTCAACAACGAAAAGCGGATGGCAGTATTTGTGATGTCGAAATATATGGAAGTATCATAGGTATTGGTAATAAAAGTATTTTGCACTTAATTATACACGATATTACAGCAAAAAAAAGCTTCGAGGAACAATTAAAACTCCTCAGCCAATCAGTTAATCAAAGTCCTGTTGCTACAGTTATTACAAATCTTGAAGGAATTATTGAATATGTAAATCCTTTCTTTTGCAAAATAACAGGATATACCCAGGAAGAAATTATTGGTAAAAACCCTAACATTCTGCAATCGGGATATCAGGATGAAAGCTTTTATGAAAATTTATGGGAAACGATTCTGGCGGGTAAAAACTGGAGCGGTGTTATGTGCAATAAAAAGAAAAGCGGGGAACTTTACTGGGAAGAGGCACTGATATCGCCAATTGTTGATGGAAATGGGTATATTACACATTTTGTAGGAATAAAGGAGGACATAAGTGAAAGAAAAAAACTCATGGAAGATCTGGTGATTGCAAAAGAAAAAGCAGTAGAAAGCGATCGCCTTAAAACAGCTTTTCTGGCCAATATGAGTCATGAGATACGAACACCCATGAACGGCATCCTTGGCTTTACCGCATTGCTTCGAAATCCTGATCTAACCACTAATAAAAAAGAGAAATACATCGATATAATTCATAGAAGCGGTAAACGTATGTTGAGTACCGTCAATGATATTATCGAAATCTCCAAGATTGAAACCGGTATTATAAATATAGAATACGAAGAAATAAATGTGAATGAGGTTCTTAAAGAATTGTTCCTGTTTTTCAGGCCTGAAGTCGAGAGAAAAGGGTTAGAACTGACTCTTGAAGAATCAATAACCGAGAGTGGTATTCAACTAGAGACAGACAGGTCAAAGCTTAATTCAATACTTTCGAACCTGATCAAAAATGCTGTTAAATTTACAGATACCGGGGAAATTACTTTTGGCGTCAATTCTGAAGATGCTCAATTATTGTTTTATATAAAAGATACCGGAATAGGGATTTCTGAACAACATAAGAAAAGAATTTTCGAGCGCTTTAACCAGGCAGATATGTCTCACACCAGGTCGTTTGAAGGTTCAGGCCTTGGCTTATCAATCACCAAATCTTATGTGGAGATATTAGGAGGGAAAATATGGGTGGAATCAAAACCTGGCCGGGGCTCAACCTTCTTTTTTACTATTCCCTTTGAAAACAGAAAAAAAAGCAGGAAGTGTTAATTATTCCGTTTTATCCCATCGTTCGAAACTGATACGGTTTGCTCCGATAAAATCTACCAGGAGATGTTCATGGGGGAGCCTGATCTCATTTTCAGTAGGCTTTACCTTGCCCTTTAGTGTATAGATATGTGGCTTTTTATTATCTGATTCACATGATGGCATTATAAGAAAGGCGCTAAGACCTGCGAATATCAGTATTTTCCTTATAGCCATATTTTTTAAATATAAATGTACTATAACAATTATTGATCTCACTCTCCTTACCGGGAGGAATCGCAATTTAAATATTGAATAAGATACAATTATTTTAGATGTAATTTGATTCCATTTGTTCACAAACCGGATAAAGAGTTAATACATTCTCCTGTTAGCAAACGCCACCAGTGAAAGCATCACCGGTACTTCAACCAATACCCCAACCACCGTAACCATGGCTGCCGGTGATTGCAACCCGAATAAAGCAATTGCAACGGCTACAGCCAGTTCAAAGAAATTACTGGCTCCTATCATTGCTGCGGGAGCACAAACAGGATGCGGTAATTTCAATGCCCTGCCTCCATACCATGCAATGGCAAAAATAAAGTAAGTCTGGATAACCAGTGGAACGGCAACCAATAATATAATAAGGGGTTTATTGATAATTACTTTTCCCTGGAAAGCAAACAATAAAACAAGGGTGGTAAGAAGGGCAATTATGGATACCGGCTTAAAACGGGGTAAAAATGCCTGCATAAACCATGCTTCACCTTTCTTCTTTATCAATACTTTATGAGTTATATATCCAGCTAATAATGGAATTACCACAAAAACAACAATGCTTGTGATCAATGTATTGTAGGGAATTTCTACATTGGTGATCCCGAGTAAAAGACCTACAATAGGAACATAAGCAATCAATATGATCAGATCGTTTACTGATACCTGCACAAGCGTATAATTAGGATCTCCGTTGGTGAGATAGCTCCAGACAAATACCATCGCAGTACAGGGAGCAGCTCCAAGAAGAATGGCACCTGCAATATATTCCCCTGCCTCTTCAGGAGAAATAAATGCTGAATATAATTTAGAGAAAAATATCCAGGCAAAAAAAGCCATGGAAAAAGGCTTAATAAGCCAGTTGACTACCAGGGTGAGGATAACGCCTTTTGGTCGTCTCCTTATGCTTTTTATGCTTGAAAAATCAACCTGCAGCATCATGGGATAGATCATAAGCCAGATCAATATTGCTACAGGAATATTTACATTGAAAAGCTCCAGGCTGCTCAGCACCTGTATGCTGTCACCTGCGAAATGACCAATGGCTATCCCGCCTGCTATACAAAGGGCTACCCAGAGTGTCAGATATTTTTCAAAAAAACCTATCTGTTTTTTATCAGTTGCCATAATATATTTTGCTTTCTTAATTGAACTATATCTTTCGTACTCCGGTTACTGTGATGCTGAAAATTCCAATTTCCTCTCTGTTGATATTTTTAACCTCGTTTTCCGATAAACTGGACAACAAAAATTCTTCAGGAAGGTCTATTTGTTTCTCTTTATGAATGATAATGTCAGAAAAACCCTGCTCCTTAATAATAGCAATGTAAGCATCCTTTTGTAACGCACCCGATACGCAACCGGCGTATAACTCAGCCTCCTCCCGGAGTCTTTCGGGTAAAACACCTTTCAGCACAAGATCGGAAATACAAAAATGTCCACCCTGTTTCAATACCCTGAATATTTCACTGAAAGCCTTTTTTTTATCTGGAACCAGATTCAGGACACAGTTACTTATTATAACATTATATTCACAGTCTCCAGAAGGGATGTTTTCAATATCACCCTGAATAAATTCAATATTCTTAAACCCGGTTTTAGCAAGATTTTCTCTGGCTTTTACAACCATGGGCTCAGTAAAATCCAGCCCCGTAACCTTACCTCGCTCTCCCGCTAATCTGGCAGCTACAAATGCATCATTTCCGGCGCCAGAACCAAGATCCAGTATAGAATCACCATCTTTAATTCCTGCAAATTCCGTAGGCAATCCGCATCCTAGACCAAGATCAGCCATTGAATTATAGCCTTCAAGTTGTGAATAATCATCACTAAATGTTGTATAAATCGATGAATCACAGCATCCGGAACTTCCACAACACGATGATTCATTCTTTGATTTCGAAGCTATTTCACCATACTTCTCTTTTACAACCAGTTTTAAATCTTCAGCTCTCATAATTCTGGTTTTATTTCTTCAGTATATAATTTTTTAAATGCTTCCTTTATTTCATTCCGTACCCGTCTGAATTCATTCCAGATAAATTCATCCGTGCCGGTAGCATAAGAAGGATCTTCGAAACCAATATGCAGGCGATGAGTTACTTCACCCGGGAAGAACGGACAGGTTTCATTGGCATCATCACAAACCGTGATTACATAATCCCAGTTTTCGTTAAGGTATTTGTTTACCATCTCAGGCTTGTGATTACTTATATCAATGCCTTCTTCTTCCATTACCTTCACAGCTTTAGGATTTACTTCATGTGCAGGTTGGGTACCAGCAGATCTAACCATCAAGCGGGGGTCGATAGATTTCATATAACCATGAGCCATCTGACTCCGGCAACTATTTCCTGTACATAAAATAAGTATTTTCATATTTTAACATTTATTATCATTGTAATCAAGTTCGCCCAAATAATGAGATATAATCGTTTTTAATTCTCTGATCCTTTCAGGATTCAGACAATAATTTGTCCTGACTCCTTCTACCTGTCCTTTAATCAGCCCAATTTCTTTTAATTCCCTTAAATGTTGGTTTACAGTAGTCCTGCCCAACGGCAGTTCTTCGGATATATCTCCCGTGATACACACATTCCTTTCTGCCAGAAACTGAAGTATTCTTAAACGTGCCGGATGAGCTAAGGCCTTCAAAAGTTTAGCCGTTTTAGTAAGCTCATCGGAAAACAATTCTGTTTTTGCCTGAACCATTT
>CAZQOV010000122.1:0-9693 GCA_964595055.1 uncultured Bacteroidaceae bacterium
TCCGGACTCCTTTCGGGAATTGTGGCTGCAAATGTAAAGAAAATTTTTTATTTGGAAAAAAAGGAGAAGAATTATTTCACTGATATATAACAATTCGGACTTGATCAGATTGTAAGCATAACTCCATATAGTTAGAGCCCCGCCGGGAACGGGGCGTTAGAGTTCCGAAGAATATCGGAACGTTAGAGTCCACGCCTGCGACGCGGCCGTTAGAGCTTTGCGACACCCTTGATGGGGTTGGTTGCTCTAGATTAACATTTTTTGGATTCCAGGATAATTGTTTTACTCCCTGAATGCAACTTTAATGCCTGAAATAATCCCTCCATGGTCCATATTCTATCGTCCATGGTCTATTTCATCTTTCCATTTAACTATTATCTTTGCTTAAAAAAACATGTCCACCGAAAATATAATCATCCTTGCCATCGCTATCGTTGTGGCCTTTATTGTCATAAGGTTCCTGACCAGAATCCTTGCCAAACTCATTGCCGTCGCTATCGTCATCGCCCTTATTATTTTCGCATTATTTTACTGGAATGGCGGAATACTCACCATGGGACAAGATCAGTTCATTATTTATGACCTGGAAGAAAAATACTGCGGTGAGAAAATGGATACCGTAAAATGCAATTGTATTGTTCAGCCGCTCAAGGCAGATATCGAGTCCAAATATTCACAGGATGACCTCTCAGAACTGGTGGGCAACAGGAAGGAATCGCTCGAGATCCTCATGAACAGCATTAGAGAGAACAGCCAGGCAATAAAAGAATGCCTGAAAGTACATAATTCCGGGGAGGCCTGGCAGGAATTTAAAGATGATCTCAAAGATTCATGGTTCAATCGCAAACTAAAGGAATGGATTGAAAAAGAGGAAGAAGAACCCGGAGTTAAAGCATCCATTTAAACATTCACAGTCTTACTCTGTGTTTCGCTCCACCGAGCACGCGTCTACAATTTGTACTGCGATTCTATATTTACTCCATGGCTCCCTGCCCGATAAAGCTCAAGCCCAAGTTTCGGCAGGCGAGTCCGTTTTCCTCAGCCTCCTCTTTGTCAATTCTTCTCTTTGTCCTCCCGAAATCATGCGCCTCCAATCCATCCAACTATGCCCAAAAATCTTACGCTCCCATTTACCACAATTGGCATATCTGCATCCCGCCTCTATCAACTGTGTCCTCCGAACGAGGTCTTTACTTCGGCGGGTCACCACAACGTCAATAGAGGCTGTCTAAAAAGGTAAGATTGATTTCAAAGGTATTCATGAGCTGAAGGTTCTGCAGCGAAAAAAGTAGTACTTCGGCAAGCTCAGCACAGGCGCCAACTCCGACTTCTCGGGGAATCAGTTCACTCCGGAAGCATCCTCGCTCTCAATCTCCTCCTAAAAAAAACCGATAATTAAGGCACTTCCTCTCACCAAGAATAATACTACATCAATTACCCAGGCATCATTTAACATAAAAGCAAAATTTCCGAAAATTTATAAGCTCCCCCCGAAACAAAAAGAAGAACAACAACCCTTCCCGAAAAATAAAACAGCCAGAAAAAGAGAGAGGTTTCTCCTTCATCTTCAAAAGATAATTGCCATTCCATATTCCCTCTGTGTACACTCTGTGACTACTCAGTCAACTCTGCGTTCCATCGTCCTCCATATCCTCCAGGATCAAACGACTCCAGAATATCCTGCAGTTCAAAATCTCCCTCTGAGGTACCCTGTAACTCTGTTTAATATCCGGCTCAAATAATATTCTCCAGTCTGCCCCGTTTAATCTTCAACCCAACCCGGTTTTTATCGCATTAAAAAATCCTTAAATTGCCCTTTTTTTTTACAGGGGATTGACAAAAAATATGACACAAATTTTACGTAAAATCTTTCTCAGCAGAATCGCCCTACATGTTTATTTTTGGATATTTACATTTTTTATATTTAGCATCATATATATCTATCCGGAAATAATCAAAGAGGGAGTGGTTAAAAATCTGATTTACTTCCCTGCCGTTATCGCTTTCACCTATTTCTTTCTTTATGTTCTGAATAAACTGATCATCAAGAAGAAAAAGTTTTTCCTGTTCATCTTTGCATTTGTTCTTTCTGTAATTGTCTACACTCTTATTATTTATGGAATAGATCAGACCATTATCCCATATATTTTGGGTAAATCAGACTTCCTGCGCTACAACCTCAATACCTTTTTTCAAAGTGCCTGGGGTGTAGTGTTAATTGCTATGGGTGCCGGGTATATTAAAATGATCCGTACATGGAATATCACCGACCAGTATAAAATACAGCTTGAGCTTGAAAAAACCCAGGCCTATAATCAATTGTTGCGTTCAAAGATCAATCCTCATTTCCTTTTCAATACGCTTAATAACATCACCAGTCTGCTCGAATTTGATAATAACAAGGCAAAAAAATCCATCATAGAACTGGGGGAACTGATGGCATACATGGTTTATGAGGCAGATGAAGATTTTGTTCCCCTTGAAAAAGAAATCATATACATACGCGATTTTGTTGCACTGCAATCATTGCGCATAGGAAAGGATGACTTTGTTAATTTTGATCTGAATGGTGATCCGTCCGGACTTGAAATTGCTTCCATGTTACTCATTCCTTTCGTTGAAAACACCTTTAAGTATTGCGATAAATCTGCCTGCCCTGGCATCTTTATTCAAATCAACATAGAAAATGGCCAACTTCAATTCCGGACCGGGAACAAAATCAGTCCTGATCAAAAAGTGTTGAATGAAAAAGGTGGTTTTGGAATAAAAAATGTCAAGAAAAGACTGGAACAATTATATCCGGGAAAGTATTCACTGGATATTGATTATGATAGAGAAGTTGGGGGTTATTATAGGGTTGGGTTGGAGATTGGATTGAACCAGGGATCATAGACCATGGTGGCTTTATGCTAATATAATGTTGGTATTCACGATTTAAATGCGCTGAATTTCTTACGAAATCCAGCCATTAAGGGGGAATTGAAGCTCAGTTGTCATTAATGCCAAAGGGAGAGACCTCATTCCTCATAAACCGGCATTAACCATCCTTCCGTATCCTCGTATTTACTCATAGAAGCCCAGCGGATGCCTCTCTTCATGATTTCGAGTGCTTCAGGAACTTCAAAATCTGCTACCACGTGGCCAAGGGATGAATAAAAAACTCTCCCTTTACCGTATGTCTTCTTCCAGACCACCGGCATAACAGCGCCGTCTATCCAGGGTGCATGCTCACCGGTAAAGGTGGTCTTTGCAAGTACCTTAACATTGGGGTCGACATGCATGTAGTATTGTTCAGAATTCATTTTGAAATCTTTGAGTCCGCGGGTAACAGGATCCTTTTTATCCGTAACATTCACTTCATAATCTATTACGCCTCCGGGATGTGCCACCCATTGACCGCCAACCATGAACTGGTATTCTGTATTGTTCCGGAAGGAATCTCCAATACCACCATGCCAGCCGGCAATACCAACTCCACGCTTAATGGCATTGAGCAATCCCTTTTCCTGCTCTTTGCTGATCTTGCTCATGGTAACAATCTGCACCACGAGATCGGTTTCAGCCATCAATATGGAATCAGCATAGCAATCCAGGTTATCAAACACTTTAACCTCAGCTCCTTCAGAACGCATCCATGGTACAAACAGATCCCGACATTTCTCCGGCTCATGTCCCTTCCATCCTCCCCAGACAAAAACAACTTTTTTGCCTTCGAGGGGACTATCAGATTTTTGTGCAACCAGATCTGAATCAAAAGGCATGCTCAAAAAGAGAATAAAAATCATACCTTCAGTAAATAGATTTATTTTTTTCATCGGATTGTAATAATTTGCGTTTTATTTGGTATTAAAGGTAAAAATAAAGGGACGTTTACAAAAACAGCGGGATTTTTCCTTCCAGCTTCTCTCATCCTCCAAAGCCATAGCGATCTTTTCCTCTTATTATCCCACATATCAACAATTGTTAATAACTCTATTGCTCAGCTTTTTATTATTAACCCAGTTTTCAGGATTTATTAACATTTACATAGTACTTTAGTCTCAGATCAGAACAAAAAATCATTTATACCTATGAAAACTTACAGATCTGAAATAAGAGAAGAGAACATTCTCAACACCAATGAAACCATGAATGATTTTTCCTTTTATTTTCAAATGATACGGGAATACAAGACCATGGATTTTGAAATGGTGGAAGATTTATTAAAAAGTTGCGAAGACTTCTGATTTAAGATTTTTCTTCGGTATTCTCATCCGGCGCAAGCATACGAAAGTCATGTTTACCATGCATATACAGTTCTTTCCCAATCTGCGTAATTTAATCATCCTTTCGTTAATATCCATCCCCATTTTCTTATTTCTTTTGCCAGTGATTTTGCATTTCCTACATGACAATCCAATTCTTTCCAGAATTGAGGTCCATGATTTGGATGAAGGATGTGAACAAGCTCATGATAAATTACATAATCCGAAAGATGACCGGGCAAACGCATCAGGTGTATATTCAGATTTATGTTTCTTTTGACTGAACAGCTTCCCCAGCGGGTCTTCATGTTCTTAACCCTTATATTATTCAGACTTATTCCCATATTCAAAGCGAGTTCTCTGCACCGGTTTACCAGGATAACTTTTGCTTCCTTTCTCAGGGTTTCAGTAAATGCATACCGGATCCATTCCTGAACCTTTTCCGATTCAAGCTGAGTTTTGTCAGGCACAAAAATCTCACATAGACCCTGACTGATTCTGAAAGATAACTCCTCATTGTTTACCCGGGTAATTAAAAACTCATGATATGGGGTTCGCGGAAGGTTATCCTTTGAATAAACGGGCTGTTCTTTCCGGTTCTTTTTCAAGTTCTCCGTGGTTTTTTCAATCCAACCCTTTTTTTCCTCAAGGAATCTTTCAGCATCGTGAAAACTGACAAAATATGGGATGGTCATTCTAACTTCACCCTCGGGACTGATCCTGATGGTCATTTTCCGGCTTCCTTTTCTCTTTCTTATGATCACCTCGCATAAACTTTTTATAAAATATTTTCTTTCCTTCATCAATATGTAAGATTCTTATTCTATCTTCGTTATCCTTATGTTCAAAAATGAAAACTACTGCAAGGAAAAATGTGCTTAAAATTAAAAATTATCCTGTTTACTGGAATATTTTTTTCCGGTATTAGCGGACTCCATGCTCAAAAAGAGTGGAACCTGCAAGACTGCATCAATTATGCTCTGGATAACAACATACAAATAAAACAAACCAGGATCAACACCCTTAATTCTGAGAATCTGTTAAACCAATCCAAATACGATTTGCTTCCTAACCTGAATGCAACCCTGGGATACGGAGTATCATTCGGCCGGGCACTGGATCAGACAACTTATGAGTTTACGCAGGATCAGACGGTTCAGTCGCTGAATCCCCAGATCAGTTCTTCTGTAACCCTTTTTAACGGTTTTATACAGAAAAACACTATTGATCAAAGGACCTGGGAATTCAAGTCCGGTCTGGAAAATCTCGAGAAATTAAAAAATGATATTTCTTTGAATATAGCAGGACAATATTTACAGATTCTTTTTAATGAGGAATTGCTGAGTGTTGCTGAAGAACAGCTTGACATTACAACAGCCCAGGTTGAAAGAACAAAGGCTCTTGTTGATGCAGGTAGTCTTGCCAGGGGTAGCCTGCTTGAAATACAGGCCCAACAGGCTGCGGATGAGCTATCGGTTATCAACGCAGAAAATAATCTGACCCTATCCTATTTAACACTCACCCAATTGCTGGAACTTGATTCGGTCCAGGGTTTCAACATTGTCATTCCTGAAATTGAAGATATTTCTGAGGAAAATCTTTTGGCATCGGTGGAGCAGATTTACAATGAAGCCATCGGAATTCTCCCCCAGATAAGAGCAGCAGAATTTGACCTGGAGGGAGCCAGGGAAGGCCTTGAAATTGCCAGGGGGTCAAGGTTACCCCGGTTAAATTTCACTGCTTCCTATGGTACCGGATTCTCGGATATCCGCCAGGCAGTTGTTGGTACAGAGACTCAAACCATTCCGATAGGACTGACTGAATCTGGTGAACAGGTCTTTGCTACTTCTACAGTTCCTCAATATGGAACTTACCCAGTCACGGATCAGTTCACGGATAATGCTAGTACCAGCCTTTTTCTAAACCTGAGCATCCCACTATTCAATAATTTTCAGGTTAAAAATAATGTTAGCAACGCAAAGATGAATATTGATAATTACCGACTTGAACTGGAAAATCAAAAAAATATTCTTTTCAAGGATATTCAGCAGGCCCATGCTGATGCTGCTGCCGCCTTAAAGCGGTTTCGCTCTTCTGAAAAGGCGCTTGAGTCCATGCAGGAATCATTCAAATACACACGGGAAAAATATGAAGTTGGCCTGGTAAGTGCTGTTGAATTCAACATAGCTCAAAGCCAGTTAATTCAAACCCAATCGGAATTACTGCAGTCGAAATACGATTTCCTTTTTAAAACCAGCATTTTAAGTTTTTATAGAGGAAAACCCATAAAAATTCAACAATAATTAACTAAAAAACTTTTTTTAATTCTAAAAAATCATGAAATCCAAAAAACTTATCCCCTATATAGCTATTTTGGTTGTCCTGGCCATTGGATTTTTACTGGTGGGGAAAAAACAGGGTTGGCTTGGGAGTGAATACAGAGAAAAAGTAGCAGTTGAAGAAGGAAAAAGAAGAGACATTATCGAGGTCATCACCGCTAATGGTAAGATTCAACCGGAAACTGAAGTTAAATTAAGTCCGGATGTATCTGGAGAAATTGTGGAATTAAAAATAAAAGAAGGGGATCAGGTAGAAAAAGGAGATTTTCTGCTCAAGATCAAACCGGATAATTATATTTCCATAAGGAACCGGACAGAAGCCACCCTGAACAGTACAAGAGCCAGGCTTACTCAGGCTAAAGCACAACTTGAGCAGACATCTCTTGAATTTGAGAGGAAAAAAAAGTTATGGGAACAAGAAGCCATTTCAGAAGCCGAATACGAACAAGCCATGACGGCTTTTAATACTGCAAAAGCAGAAAAAGAAGCCGCCGAGTTTTCCGTTGCCAGTGCGGAAGCTTCACTAAAAGAAGCTGAGGAGAACCTGAGAAAAACTTCCATATATGCTCCCATGAGCGGAACAATCTCCATGCTAAATGTAGAATTGGGTGAAAGGGTGGTAGGAACAGAACTAATGTCGGGTACCGAATTGCTGAGAGTGGCAGACCTGAACAGGATGGAAGTGGAGGTTGAAGTAAATGAGAATGACATTGTCCGGGTTCAATATAAGGATACTGCACTGGTGGAGGTGGATGCTTACCTGGGCAGAAAATTCAAAGGAGTGGTTACCGAAATCCCGGTGTCTGCTGCAACCGAAGGGCTTGCTACCGATCAGGTAACCAATTTTGATGTTAAGATTCTTTTGCTATCTGATTCATACCAGGATCTCGTAAGTGAAAACAACCCCACCCCCTTCCGTCCCGGAATGTCAGCTACAGCCGATATACAGACTTCCAGAAAGCATGATATATTTACCGTTCCGATCCAGGCTGTCACAACCCGACCCGATACCACAAAAAACAATAAGAATCAAAAGGAGGAAAATCGGAAAAATGGAGAAATCCAGGAGCAGGATGAGCTTGTTGTTGCTTTTGTGGCAAGAAATGATACGGCTCAAATGAAAGTGGTAGAGACAGGAATACAGGATGATCAATATATCGAAATTGTATCCGGAATTCAACCCGGAGAAAAAGTGATAACGGCCCCTTTCTCGGCAATTTCAAAAAATTTGAATGATGGAAGTCTCATCGAAGTGGTAAAAAGGGAAGATCTTTTTAAGGAGGATTAACGAAAGACATGGTGTATGGCATTGATCTTGAATTTTGACACATCTACAAAGATATGCAGTGTTGCTTTAGCCGAGGGAGAAAAGATTCTTAGCTTCAGGGAAAACGATGAAGGCAGGAACCATGCATCCCTGTTAACCGTATTTATCGATGAGGTATTAAGGGAGGCAGGGAAATCCCCCTCTGAGCTTGATGCCTTAGCCGTAAGCAAAGGCCCGGGATCTTATACCGGTTTGCGAATCGGCATTTCCACAGCCAAAGGAATGGCATATGCCCTGAATATTCCCGTGATGGCAATTCCAACCCTTAAAATAATGGCTCATGCTTACATTTCCCGGCATGCAGTGGAAGAAAATACACTCATTTGTCCAATGATAGACGCCCGAAGAATGGAGGTATATACTGAATTCTATACACAAAAGCTGAACGTTTTCAGGAAGGTTGGAGCTGATATTATTGAATCTGACAGTTACCGGGATATACGAGAAGAGCACAAAATGATTTTCTTTGGGGATGGTGCAGCTAAATGCGAAAATGTTCTTGAAGGCGAAGAAATACTAATAGATAAAACCTACAATATATCCTCCCTGAATATGCCCCCACTCTCAAAAGAATACTTTGAACAAAGAAATTTTGAAAATGTTGCTTATTTCGAGCCTTTTTATCTGAAAGATTTTATAGCAACCATTCCAAAGAAAAAGTTGCTCTGAAAAAGGCACAGAATTTGAACCCTTGAATAGAAAAGTGTATATGAGAGCCCTATTCGTTTTAGTTCTGAGTGTATTGACCAGCCTCACTGTTTCTGCCCAGGAGTCTCAAAATCACTTTGCTGCAGGAGAGAAATTACGGTTTGTAATTTATTATGGCCCTTTCGATGGAGGATATGTAGATGCGGAACTAACCGAAACCATCTTTGACGGAAAGTTAGTCTTTCACAGCAAAATGCTTGCAAAAACTGTTGGCCTGGCAGACAAACTCTATAAAGTTCGAGATGAATACCAGGCATGGTTCGATCCGGAAACCATTCTCCCATACCAGTCTATAAGAGACATCCAGGAAGGAAAATATACCAAATTCAATATTGTCAGGTATTATCATCCTGAGGAATTTGTGGTGAACATTGATAAGGATACCTTCAAAGTCACCCCGGATATTCGTGACATGGTATCGGTGTTTCATTACATCCGCAACCAGGATTTCAACTCAATGAAATATGATGAGATCATTAAGATTAATACTTTTTTTGACAATGAGATCTTCCCCTTTGATATGCGTTACCGTGGTATTGAAGAAGTGAAAACCCGCAAGGGAACATTTGAATGTATAAAACTCGTACCCTTTGTGGAGCCAGGCAGGATCTTTAATTCCGAAGACGACATGACCATATGGCTCTCTAACGACCGAAATCGCATTCCCATCCGGGTAAGATTCAATCTTAAGGTGGGCTCGGTGAAGTGCGATTTGATTGAATATTCGGGGTTGAAATACTAGGGAGTTTTGCAGTTTTGCCACACTATCAATCTCCTCTACTCCATAAATCTCATCTATTGGTAAGCGATTATCTCTAAAGGCTATACAGGGATAAAATTTTTTCATCCAGATCCCCGGGCAAAACGCGCTGTAGTTTTTCCCTCTTTGCCGGTTAAGCCTTTCCCTTCTATAATCTTCTCAATGATTTCTTTCTTAATTTTATCTTCCACAGAACGTCAATATATAGAATTTATTTGTGACCCGCTTATTTGAACACTCTTCAACTGCAAAACATCTTTCCCTTGCTTTTATTCAAACATTTTACTTATTTTGTGTTCCTTTAAAAATCATATC
>CAZQOV010000123.1:0-9572 GCA_964595055.1 uncultured Bacteroidaceae bacterium
TTCAAAACGGAAAAAAACCAAGACCCCAAGCAATAAAATCAAGCTCATCAGGTCAATAATTCTTTCTACAATCACCGTGCCCACAAGCTTATCAACCGGGATATTTTCTTTTTTCCCAAGGCTTGCACAGCGCGTGATCTCACCAATCCGAGGGAAAGCAAAATTTGCGAGGTAACCGACCATCAGGGAATAAAAAGTGTTTTTTACTTTTGGCCTGTATCCCAGAGGTTCGATGATAATGTTCCACCGGATGGCCCTGGATATATGTGAAAGAATAGAGAATAGCAAGGAAAAAAAGACCCAGGAATATTTGACATCCTTAAAGTCTTCTTTGAGATTTTCAAAACTTATTCCTTTAAAGGCAAAATACAGCAGCACTATACCAATGGTTAGGAAAGCGACAAATTTTGCTATTTTTAAGAGATTTTTCTTCAAAATAATTCGACTAAATTAATTTATTTGTTCGGGAATCGGGGAAAATAATTGTGGGTTCGAACGATTTTGCTTCTGAAAAATCCATGGAAGCATAGGAAATGATTATGATAATATCCCCGACTACTACTTTTCTGGCTGCCGGGCCATTCAGACAAATTTCACCCGATCCCCTTTTGCCTTTAATCACGTAAGTCTCGATTCTTTCCCCGTTATTAATATTTACTACCTGTACTTTTTCATTAGGGATAATATTGGCGGCTTCCAGGAGATCTTCATCAATGGTTATGCTACCAACATATTGAAGATCTGCTTCTGTGACCGTTACCCTGTGTATTTTGGATTTAACAACTTCAATATTCATCACTTCACCTGTTAATTACATGACCAACCATTATAAATAAGGCGCAAAGTTAAGGAAAAATCATATTATCAATAAGTCTAACCTTATTTATTTTTGCTGCAGCACAGGCAACCTGTTTACCGGGACCCGTCCATTCTTCTGCAGGCTGAAGATCATTTGCGTTGACAATCTGAAGGTATTCTGTTTGAAGTGAAGGATGGGCTTCCAGTTTCTCTTTTCCCCACTGGGCTAATTCAGGGGGAGCCATGTCGCTTTTATGCTTTATGAGTTCTTTTAGGGTTTTATAGATCCAGGCAGCTTCATACTTGTCTTTTTCAGTAAGTAAGCGATTCCTTGAACTCATGGCAAGTCCGTTTTTTTCTCTGATTATGGGACATGATATGACCTCAATTTTCATGTCTAACTGTTTAACAAGCTCTTTTATTATGGCTAGTTGTTGGAAGTCTTTCTGCCCGAAAAATGCTTTATGAGGCTTTGTTAAATCGAATAATATACTAACTACCTGTGCTACACCATTAAAATGTCCGGGTCTGTGTTTTCCTTCCATTACTTCTTCCAGGCGACCAAAAGAAAAAACCCGTGTGTCGGGATGAGGATAAATATCGTGTATGCCAGGCAAAAACAACACATCTACTTTTTTTTCTGAGAGTAATTTTATATCTTTTTCAGTGGTTCTGGGGTAATTTTTTAGATCTTCAGGGTCATTGAACTGCGTAGGATTTACAAAAATGCTCGTGATCACCCTATCGCATTCTTTTTTTGCCGCTTCAATAAGAGATAAATGACCTTCATGAAGGGCTCCCATTGTGGGTACCAGCCCGGTAGTCAATGTATTATTCAATGACTCACGAAAAGTCTTTATTGCTTCTGCAGTTTCAAGGATTTTCACGTGTATGCAAATATTTATATTAAACAGGCGTAATAAAAATTCTTGGCAAAAATAACGAATGTCATGAATATTTCACTATTGGGTCTCTTTCGAAAACTTGTTTCCGGCAATTTGTGAAAATAGGAGATTCTTTTATTGGTTTGATATTCCTAATTTATCTTTATGTTCGCTTGCACAGGTTCATATTCATTTCTACCACCGGAGAAAGCTTCCGGTACCAGCCTGAGGTTTCTGAGGGTGGAGTGAGCTTACTATGATTTCGCTTCCGGGAGAAATGCCAAAACTTAAAAATTGTGTAGCTCAAATGAGGGTTATCTGTGGAATGCCCTCTTTCTCAAACAATCCCTTTTATTCAATAATTTTTAGTATCTTTGCATATCGTTTGAAACAATTGGCTCCAAATGGAAAACACGAAAGTTCTCTACGTTTCGCAGGAAATTACCCCATATTTACCAGAGACAGAAATGTCCGTAATCAGCAGATATCTTCCACAGGGAATTCAGGAAAAAGGTTGGGAGATCAGGACCTTTATGCCTCGCTTCGGGAATATAAATGAAAGGAGGAATCAGTTGCACGAGGTAATACGGCTTTCCGGGATGAACCTCATTATTGACGATACGGATCATCCTCTTATTATAAAAGTAGCTTCTATACAGGCTGCAAGAATGCAGGTTTATTTTATTGATAATGAAGATTATTTTCAAAGGAAGAATACGGTAAAGGATCAAAAGGGAAATTTTCATGATGATAACGACGAGCGCATGATCTTTTTTGCCCGGGGAGTGCTTGAAACAGTCAAAAAGTTGAGATGGTCGCCTGATATCGTTCATTGTCATGGTTGGTTTACCAGTCTTTTACCACTGTATTTAAAGAAATCCTATAGCGACGAACCCCTTTTTGCTGATTCAAAGGTGGTTTTCTCTGTCTATGATACTTCCTTGAATAAGAGGTTTAATGAGGATTTTGCCAGGAAGCTGAAATTCGAGGGAATAAACGAAGAAGATATGAAAAAACTGGATAATCCGACCTTTGAAAATTTAACAAAAACAGCTTTCAGTTACTCAGATGGAATAATCAGAGGAAGTGAGAACTTGCCTCAGCACATCGAAGAACAAATGGATATTTCCGGCTTACCGGTGCTTGATTATCAGGATCAGGAAAAATATATCGATGCTTATTCCGTTTTCTATGAGAAAATCCTAACTGAATAAAATAAAGACAATAGAATGACTTACATATTTAGCTTGAAAGGAATTGGAAAAACGTTTTCAAAAATCCTAATCACGACCGGCATTTTTTCATTATTTTTTATATCCTGTGAAGAAGATCCTACCCCTCTGGGAAGGGATATCCTTCCTTCTACGGATGACATTAACACAAAATATACAGACACTATTCCTATTGAGACCAATGTTATTGAGGGATTGCCCAGGCTGACCTCCACACGAAGTCGTTTAATCTTGGGGAGTTTAAATGACCCGAATTTTGGGTCCAGCAAGGCAGATTTTATGACTAAATTTGCCGTTGCCGATACAGCAGTTCCGGAGATGATCGAATTTGACTCTCTTATTCTCAGATTCAATGTACAGGGCTATTACGGGGATAGTTTAAGCCAGCAGACGTTGAAGGTATATGAGTTAACCGATACCCTGAAAAGTGATGAGATGTATTATTCTGATAAACGACCTGATGGCATGTACCATCCTGTTGAAATTGCCCAGGGGGAAATAAGCCCCAGGGATAGCCTCATAAGGGTTAAAATTGATGATCCGGATTTTTTGCAGCGATTTGAAGAAGTTCACGATAGTGTTTATGCTGATGCCTCTGATTTTTATGACTTTTTTCAGGGTTTTTATATCACAATAGAAGAGGAGGTGGAAAAGGGTGCTTTCCTTTATCTGGACCTTAGTTCTACAGAAACCTATATGAGTCTGTATTACCAGGAAAATGATACCAGTGAGGCCGAAGCGATAGAGTTGTTTATTGTTCCTTCCACACCAAGGGTAAATTCCTTTTACCACGATTATGAGTCCAGCAGGGTATTTGAATACCTTGGCAGTGATAGTCCCCGCGATACTGCACTTTTCATAGCCGGTATGGGTGGAGTTAATACCCGCATTTCTTTCCCTGAAATTGAAGCGTGGCTGGATAAGCAACCGGTAGCCATAAATAGTGCAGAACTTTATATTCCTGTTGAAGATAGTATTTATAATGATTTATCTGAGGAGGATTATCCTTCAATGTTACACTTATTGACTTTCGAAGACGATAACCGAACTTTTCTATATGATTATCGTATGGATGATAGTAATAATAAAAATTACTTCGGTGGTGGGTTTAATTCTGTTGAAGATGCATTTATCTTCAATATTGGAGCACACCTTCAATCTTACATTGAAGGAGATGTGGATCATCTTGATCTGATTTTGGAGGCAAACGTACCTTATCATTTAATCTCTTTGATGCCCTCTAATGCCCAAGCCAGTATTGATGCGAACAGGGTTATTTTAAAAGGTCCCGGTGCCAGGAACCAAAAAATGAGGCTAAAAATTACCTATACAGAATTTTAATTATGTGTGGAATTGTCGGGTATATTGGAACGAAAGAAGCCTTCCCAATAGTTGTGAATGGTTTAAAGAGGTTGGAGTATCGGGGATATGATTCAGCCGGGGTATCCATTTTGGAAGGTAGAATTAAAACCTACAAGAAGAAGGGGAAAGTTTCGGATCTGGAAAATGAAACACGAAATAAAGATCTTAAAGGAACCATTGCTATCGGACATACCCGGTGGGCTACTCATGGAGAACCCAATGACGTAAATGCACATCCTCATACATCCATGAACGGGACATTTACTATTATCCATAACGGTATTATTGAAAATTATTCCACCTTAAAAACCAAGCTGGAAGAAAGTGGATATATCTTTAAGAGTGAGACGGATACGGAAGTGCTGGCCAATCTGATCGAGTATGTGTATTCCAAAGGTCAGCTCGAGGCAGAAATCGCTGTTCGACTCGCCCTTACCAAAGTAGTTGGCGCCTATGGACTCGTGGTGATGTGTGCAAATGAACCGGATAAACTTATTGCAGCAAGAAAAAGTAGTCCTCTGGTATTAGGAGTTGGAGACGGGGAGTACTTTCTTGCTTCCGATGCCACTCCAATTGTTGAGCACACAAAGTCTGTTATCTATCTCAACAATGAGGATGTAGCCATAGTGTCTCGTGATGGTTTAATTCTAAAGACAATCAATAATACAAAGCTTGAGCCCAGAATAGAAACCCTTGATCTAGGAATCAATGAGATAGAGAAAAACGGATATGAACATTTTATGTTGAAGGAGATTTGTGAACAGCCGAAATCCATAAAAGATACCTTCCGGGGAAGGATTGATGCTGATCAGTCCTATGTTCGCCTTGGAGGGCTTTATTCGGTAGAAGACAAGTTGATAAAAGCAAAAAGAATCATTATCATTGGTTGCGGTACCTCATGGCATGCGGGTATGGTTGGGGAATATTTGCTTGAAGATGTGGCCAGAGTATCGGTTGAGGTTGAATATGCTTCTGAGTTTAGGTACCGGAATCCGATGATCGATGAAAATGATATTGTAATTGCCATTAGTCAGAGTGGAGAAACTGCCGATACATTAGCTGCCATTCAACTGGCAAAAGAGAAAGGTGCCCTTGTATTGGGTATTTGTAATGTGGTGGGATCAAGCATTTCACGTGAGACCCATGCCGGGGTTTACACCCATGCCGGTCCGGAAATTGGTGTGGCTTCGACCAAAGCTTTTACCGCACAGGTAACGGTTCTGACCATGCTGGCATTTATGTTGGGGTATAAGAAAGGTCATATGAATGCCCAACGATATAGTGAGTTGATTTCTGAATTGAGTACCATACCTGATAAAATTGAAAAAATCCTTCAATTCAATGATAAGTTCAGGGAAATCGCTTTGAAATATCAGAATGCCACCAACTTTCTTTGTCTGGGTCGTGGTTATGCTTTTCCGGTAGCTCTTGAGGGAGCCTTAAAACTGAAAGAGATTTCATACATCCATGCCGAGGGATACCCCGCAGCGGAAATGAAACATGGCCCGATTGCCCTTATTGATCAGAATATGCCCGTAGTAGTGATTGCCACACAGGATAGTTCGTATGAAAAAATTCTGAGTAATATACAGGAAGTTAAAGCCCGGAATGGGAAAGTAATTGCTGTGGTGACTGAAGGGGATGAAATGATTTCAAAAACTGCCGATCATACGCTGGAAATTCCTGTAGCGGATCAAAAGTTGCTTTCTCTTCTATCTGTTATTCCCTTGCAATTGATTGCCTATCATATTGCGGTAATGAGAGGATGCAATGTAGATCAGCCAAGGAACCTGGCCAAGTCTGTGACGGTTGAGTAAGCGTTGATTTATCTTTTTTCGTATTGCTCCCTGTAGTATTTATTGTAATCGCCGGTAATTACATCCCTGACCCATTCCTGGTTTTCAAGATACCAGTCTACTGTCTTTTCCAGGCCTTCCTCAAAAATCAGCGAGGGTTCCCAGTTCAGTTCCTTTTGTAATTTTGAGGAATCAATCGCATACCTTAGGTCATGTCCTGCACGGTCTTTAACAAAGCTTATTAATGTTTCAGACGAACCTTCTTTTCGCTTAAGTTTTTTATCCATGATTCGACAGAGTAGTCTGATCAGGTCGATGTTTTTCCATTCATTATTGCCTCCGATATTATAGGTATCCCCTATTTTGCCCTGATGACAGATCACGTCAATGGCCCTTGCATGGTCAATTACATAAAGCCAGTCCCTGATATTTTCACCTTTGCCATATACCGGAATGGCCTTCCCGTTTTTAATGTTGTTAATGGCCAGCGGAATGAGTTTTTCCGGAAACTGATTGGGACCGTAATTATTGCTGCAATTGGAAATTATTACCGGGATCTTAAAGGTATGATAATAGGCTCTTACCAGATGATCTGATCCTGCTTTTGAAGCGGAATAAGGGCTTTTGGGATCATAAGGTGTGGTTTCGGTAAAATATCCCTCTTCATTCAGGCTCCCGTAAACCTCATCCGTTGAAATGTGGTAGAACAGTTTGCCATCAAATTTGTTTTTCCATGTACTTCTTGCAGCATTGAGCAGATTTGCTGTTCCTACCACATTGGTGTAGATGAATTCCATGGGGCTGCTGATAGACCGGTCTACATGTGATTCAGCAGCCAGATGTATGACGGTATCAAAGTTGTGGGTATTAAAAAGTGTTTCAATTTCTTCTGTATTGACAATATCCGCTTTCAGGAAATGATAGTTTCCCGCTTCCTCTAAATCGGTTAAATTCTCAAGATTTCCGGCATAGCTAAGTTTATCCAGGTTAAAAATCTCATATTGTGGATATTTGTTGACGAATAATCGGACCACATGAGATCCGATAAAACCAGCACCCCCGGTAATTAGAATTTTTTTCTTCATTACTTCTTTTCTATTTGTTCTCTGTATTTCTTTTCCCAGTTCCATGCACTGAGCAGCGTTTCTTCGAGCCCTTTCTCAGCTCTCCATCCCAATTCGGCATTTGCAAGCCTTGTGTCGGCATAAACTTTTTCAACGTCTCCCTCTCTTCGACCCACAATCTTATAATTTAATTTAATCCCGGTGGCTTTTTCAAAGGCATAAATAACCTCCAAAACGGAATTTCCTCTTCCTGTTCCCAGGTTGAAGGTTTCAAAACTCTTTTTATTTTTATGTGTTAACAGACGCTCTATAGCCACCACATGAGCCTTTGAAAGATCAACTACATTAATATAATCCCGGATAGCCGAGCCATCAGGGGTGTTGTAATCATCTCCGAAGACTTTCAACTCTCCGCGTATGCCATATGCCGTTTGTGTTATAAAGGGAACCAGGTTATCCGGGACACCCAGCGGAAGCTCCCCGATTTCGGAAGAAGGATGAGCTCCTATCGGATTAAAATAACGAAGCGAAATAAGCTGTAAATTTTTATTTACATGACAGGTATCCCGGAGAATTTCTTCAGAGATTTGTTTGGTATTCCCGTAGGGTGAATTAGCCGGCTTGATTGGTGATTCTTCAGATACAGGGAGGGAATCCGGTTCGCCGTAGACCGTGCAGGATGAACTGAATACAAAATTCCGGATACCTCTTTCTGTCATATTCTCCAAGAGGTAAATGAGAGAGTTCAAATTATTATGATAATATCGCAAAGGTTTTTGAACCGATTCTCCTACCGCCTTATATGCGGCAAAATGAATAATTGCCCGGATGTCTTTATATGCATCAAATAAATTTTGTGTTTGTTTTCGATCGGAGAGATCGATTTTCTCAAATAGGGGTTTTTTCCCTGTAATATTGCCTATCCTGTCTACAACATCAAGATGAGAATTTGACAGGTTATCGGCGATTAAAACCTCATAGCCCTTTTCCATCAATTCCACGCAGGTATGGCTTCCTATGTATCCTGTTCCTCCTGTAACCAGTATCATGTTTAATGTTTTTTATAAGCTCCAGTAATCCAGTTCTTTGATTTTTGTTCTGAAAATTCCTTTGAGATCCACAAAAAGCGATTCCTTAAAGGATATTTCTTTAAAATATTTTTCGTTTAATGTTCTGTATTCATTATGATTAACTGCCACTATCACGCAATCATACCTTGGGTTAATGGTAGGAGAAAGTGAAAAACCATACTCTTCTTCTACTTCATCGGGAGAGGCATGAGGATCTACCATATCAACGTTCAACCCAAAATCTTTCAATTCCCTGTATACATCTATCACCTTTGAATTTCTTATATCACTTACGTTCTCTTTGAATGTTACACCCATAATCAGCACTTTGGCTTTTCGTGGATTTTTATCTTTGGCGATAAGCTTTTGAACGATAGTTTTTGCTACATAATTGCTCATTCCATCATTTATACTCCTGCCCGATGTAATAATTTGAGCATGATGACCAAATTTAGCTGATTTATAGGTCAGATAATAAGGATCTACACCTATGCAGTGTCCTCCAACCAGCCCAGGAAAAAAATTTAAAAAATTCCATTTTGTGGCGGCTGCTTCCAGGACTTCAAATGTGTTGATTCTCATTTTATTGAATATCATGGAAAGTTCATTCATGAAAGCGATATTAATATCGCGTTGGGAATTTTCAATAATTTTAGCGGCCTCAGCGACCTTAATGGAACTTGCCCGGTGAACCCCGGCCTCGATGATCATTTCATAAACCCGGGCAATTTCTTCAGCAGATTCCGGATCACAGCCCGAGCTTACCTTAACGATCTTGGTAAGGGTATGTTTTTTATCTCCGGGATTGATCCTTTCGGGTGAGAAACCCACTTTAAAGTCTTTCATATAACTAAGACCTGAATTTTCTTCCAGTAAAGGGACACAATCTTCTTCGGTGCAACCCGGATAGACGGTTGATTCATATACTACATAATCCCCGGGTTTCAATGCCTTTCCTACGGTTTTTGTGGCACTTAAAAGGGGGTTCAGATCCGGGTTCTTGTATTCATCGATGGGAGTGGGCACCGCAACGATATAGAAGTCTGCTTTTTTCAGATCTTCAGGATTTGAGGTGAAGAATATATCGGTATTTTCGAAGTCTGATGACTCCAGCTCATTGCTGGGATCAATTTTTTGGCGCATTAATTTTATGCGATCTTCTTTTATATCAAAACCTATTACCGGTATTTTTTTGGCAAATTCGAGGGCAATGGGTAAGCCAACATATCCTAAACCTACCACGGCAATTTTTTTCTGTTTTTGTAATATTTCTGAATACATAACTAAGGCTTATTTGGATAATTTTTTGATAATCGGGTGATAATCTCCTTTCAGACCAACAGGATTGGAGTTTCGGATGGTATAT
>CAZQOV010000124.1:0-9428 GCA_964595055.1 uncultured Bacteroidaceae bacterium
CCGAAATAGATGAACTATATGCAGGAGAGATAAAAATGAACATGAAAGCCCTTGCGGTTCCTTACGGAAGAAATGACACCATAGCATACGGGCGGATCACGTTTATATCTCCAAAACTAAAAGAAAGATCAATGTTCTCGGAAGAAAATACGGGTTTTATGGACCGACGCGTACGGGAAATTGAGGTACGTATTGATTCTACATCGGAAGAAATACTTATTGGTGAACGTGTTAACTTATTAATTGATAATAGATAAGACTGAGATGTTACGAATTGCCTTCCGTTTTATGATGTATGATAAATCCAAAACTCTTGGAGCTACGGTAGGGGTGATTGTAGCTATTTTCCTTATTGGTCAGCAAACGGGTATTTTTTTATTCCTTACCGGTTTGATGGATTCCCTTGTCAGTAATACCCAGGCAAAAGTTTGGGTGGTTGGAGACAATGTAAAAGATGTAAACAACCTGTCCACAATAGATATCCGCAGAGGGAATGAAATTCGCTCAATTAAAGGTGTAAAAAATGTTAATCCGCTTGTGATAGCCGGTTCTACCATAAAACTAAGGAATGGAAAAACAGCGCCGGTGCAAATAATAGGTTCTCTGGCGCCGGATTTTATCGGCGGACCCTGGAATATAGTGGAAGGAGATATTGCTCAACTTGTCCATCAGGGAGGTATTGCAGCTGACATGTATGACCTCGGTAACCTGGGAGAGGTCCAGCTTGGAGATGAGCTTTCTTTGGGAGGAAAATTGGTAGAATTACGTGCTGTTACAAAAGGAGCCAGAGGATTCGGCGCCAATTTTATTTTTACAAATATCGCTCTGGCAATTGAGCTTGGAAACTTTCCTGTTAATGAAGTAAGCGCTTTCCTCATTAATATTGAAGAGGGATACACACCGGAAGAAATTGCTCGGGAAATAAATTTAAAGCACAGTGGTATCAGGGCATGGACAAAAAGACAGTTCAGTTGGTCAACTATTATGAAAATCCTTAAAGACGGCGGAATTGGTGAATCGATTGGATCACTCATCCTCTTTGCAATCATCGCAGGCGGGGTTATTATAGGATTAACCTTGTATTCTGCTGCAAAAGACCGAATTGATGATTACGCAACCATGAAAGCCATCGGGGCCTATCGAAAAGTGATTACCAGTTTAATTTTAGTCCAGGCATCTATCATTGCTGCAGTGGGGTTTGCAATAGCTGCCATGCTGATACAGGGATTTAAACTGGGCGTGAGAGGTTCCGGTGTACGTTTTTCTTTCCCATGGTACATCTGGGTGCTGTTTTTTGTGCTTACCCTCATCATTTCCTTATCGGGGGCCTTTTTCGCATCAAAAAGCATTCGCAATGTAAAACCTTCAAAAGTATTTTAACATGATATTCCGTTGGATTTTTACATCTATTCTTATTCTTTTGTGTCATAGCTTAATAGTCGGACAGGATCCCCAAAAATTTGATGCAAGGGAGGCTGTGCGCTATGGACTGAATAACCACAGCCGAATCAGCAACGAAAGGAAAAACCTGGAATACAGGGAGTGGCTTACGAAAAAAGAAAAAAGTAATTATTTGCCTTCTGTAAATGCTTCAGCTGACTATCGCTATAACACCAATCTTCCGGTAACTATACTACCGGCAGAAGCCTTTGGCCAACAAAGTGATGGTCCGCTTGAAATCCAGATGGGCACCCGCAATTCCCTTCAGGGAGGAATCAATCTTGAACAGGATGTTTATAATTCAGTAATCCATTCCAGAATCAATGAAAAAGAAATCCAGAAGAACATGGCAGAGGTTAATATAGCAGCCATAAGAAAGACCGTGGCCCTGGATATCAAGAGATCTTACTACCAGGCCGTTTTAAACTATGAAGTCTGGCAAGCCTCAAAAGATATTCTCCAAAACTATGAAAATCTGGAAGCTGCAGTCAAGGTGAAATTTGAAAATGGCTTAATAAGTGAAAATGACCTGAATCAATTAATAAAAAAGAGACAGAATCAGAGTGAGGAAATAAAGATCAACCGGATGGAATTCAAAAACTCACTTAAAAGATTGAAGATGTCGATGGATTACCCTGCCGGAAAAGAGCTAACTATAGCAGACAGTCTTGTTATTTCACTGGTTTCTGATGTAACAATCCCAAAATCGGACAGTTTTGCTTATCGCAGATTACCTGAATACAGAGATATATCACTTCAGGAGAGTCTGAATGAAGCAAGAATTTCCACCCTGGACAAAAGATATCACCCTCGTATTCAGGCATATGGTTATTTTGGAGCTCAGTATTATGATGATACTTTCCAACCTTTTCAAAATGATAATCGCTGGTACCGCCATAGTTACCTTGGCTTAAAGTTTCAACTCCCACTTTTTAAAGGACTTGAAAGGAGCCATCAGAAACAGGCTTTGAAGATCCGCTCTGAAATTCTTTCTCAAAAAAGAACAAAACTGGCTTCAGATCTTCAGAGGAGGGAAAATATCCTAAAGGAAAATATTATCATAAAATCAAAACAGGCGGTAAAGAAGAAAAATGATTACAGATTCAGTTATGATAGTTTCACCGATATGATTAATAATTTCGAGAACGGTCTAACTGATTTTGAAAACGTGTTACACTCTGAGATTGAAATGATGGTTCAATTTCAGGCTTACCTGAATTCCATGGTAAATGTATTGAATGTCTATCTTGATTACGAGAAAACAATTACTGTTTATTGAAGCTGTTGACGTATTACTTCAGCGATTTCTCTGAACTCCTCTTCTGAAAGTTGAAGTTTTGGCTTGCTGAAATCAATATCATGGATCCCATTGATGGGGATCAAATGAATGTGGGCATGAGGAACTTCCAGGCCCAGAACGGCGACCCCCACACGCTTACAATTCATTACACTATCGATGGCACGGGCAACTTTTTTGGAGAAAACCATCATACCCCCAAGCATATCATCTTCTATGTCGAAGATATAATCGACTTCTTTTTTGGGAACAACCAGGGTATGACCTTTTGCAAGAGGATTAATATCGAGAAAGGCATAATAGCTATCATCCTCTGCTATTTTATAAGAAGGAATCTCTCCCTTAACGATTTTAGAAAAAATGGTTGCCATAATAGGGGATTTTTATCGGGATATTTCAAGAATTTCAAATTCAACCTTCCCGGAAGGCACATTAATCAAAACGATATCACCAACTTTCTTACCGAGCAAACCCTTCCCAATAGGAGTGCTTACCGCAATCTTTTTCAATTTCAGGTTTGCCTCTGCTTCCGGTACCAGTATGTACTCCAGAACAGCATTATTTGCTTTATTTTTTAACTTCACCTTATTCAAAACCTGAACACTCTCCGTATCGATTTTAGATTCATCGATAATCCTTGCATTAGCTATCTTCTGTTCAAGCTGAGAAATCCTCATTTCAAGCATACCCTGAGCTTCTTTAGCAGCATCGTATTCAGCATTTTCAGACAAATCGCCCTTGTCTCTCGCTTCTGCAATCTGTCTGGAGATCAGGGGCCTTTCGATATTCCTGAGCTGATCCACTTCCTTCTTCAAGGAATTTAGTCCCTCCTCGGTGATATAAAATACACTTGCCATTTTAATTTAAACTTTGATTAGTTAAAAAGAAAAAAGAATCCAGGTCATCCCGGACTCTTTCAATCTTCAAAAATATGATTTTTTTTTACTTCTACGAAATAATTCTTTTAAATTTTTAAAAAAAAACTTACAGAAAGATCTGCATCAGAAATACTTAGGTTTAAAGATCTGCGAATATAAATAGGCTTTGCGAGGATTGAAATCCTTAAGTGCTTCCTGAACAAAACTGTTCTTTTTCATCCTGTCTGAAGGCATTTTAAGCTTCGTTTTGCGGGAAATTTCTTCAATATGATCTTCCAGTTTGTAGAGATCTTTCATCTCCTTACCTTCATAAGCCTTGTTCAATTGCTCAGGAATCTCATCTATCTTATCGTATGGAGTATCCAGCAAAAACTCCGGTTTCTGATCTCTCCGGGTTTCCGCTTTTTGTGTCTTCTCCTCAAATTTTACCGGGACGCCTTCCTCAATACCCTTTTCCTCAGTGAAAAAATTTTCAAATCTCTTTTCAAAATTTTCCAGTGCATTATCCGTTCCCTGTTCCTCTTCCTCAAAACTTTCAAAGGCCTGGGGATTTTCTTTTTTCTTTTTTCCGAGTGCACCTACCACCAGAAATATCAGGGTCAAAAGAATATAAACCAGTGTTCCAATATCAAAATCCATAATTAATCCGTTATTTATTAATGAGTCTCCTTTCTTAATCGTTTTTTATTGTCTGTTAATGTCGGAGAGGAAATTATTAAATCTTCAATAGCCGCATAAATTTGAAAGAAAATTTCCAATACCATACTTTTGACAAAAATTAGTTTATTAGAGGAAACATATAAAATATAAATGTACAAAATTTTACCTTTATGTTTTTAAAAATAGAATGATAAAGTCAATATTATATAAAATAACATTCCTGGTAGTATTTGTGTTCTTTTCTTCGTCATCCTGTGAAAAGAACAGGTATGACTTTCCTTATGTGCCTATTAATCTGAAAATTGAGCTTGTGCGTCTTTACGGAACTATTGGCCCCGGCGAATATGAATACATGTATGACAATTATGGAGTAAACGGCCTCATCATACATAGAAATTTCAGTGATAACTTTTTTGTGTATGACCGAACCTGCACTTACGAACCTGATTATTCATGTACCGTAACTGATGATACAACCAGCAGCCTTCATGTATCCTGCCCCTGTTGTGGTTCTCAATACTTCCTGGATGAAAGCGGAGATGCATTTGTAACCAAGGGACCCAGCAAGTATCCGCTTGTCCAATACCAGGCTAGCATAAACAGTGGTTTTCTGTGGATCTATAATTAAGAGACAGAAAAGTTCCTTTTCACATTTCTTTCTCCTGCTTCCGGCTTCTCCTGACTTTTTCGGCTTAAGCAAAAGATGACAGCTCCCAGCTTCTTCAAACTTTGCCTAATACCTGTAATGCTCCGATTTAAATGGTCCCTCAACCTTCACCCCCAGATATTCAGCCTGCTCTTTGGTAAGTTTAGTGAGTTTTACCCCCAGTTGGTCAAGGTGTAGCCTTGCCACCTCTTCATCCAGATGTTTTGGAAGACGGTAAACATCGGTTTTATAATCATTTTTCCAGAGTTCTATCTGTGCAAGGGTTTGATTAGTAAAAGAATTACTCATCACAAAGGAAGGATGGCCGGTAGCACAACCCAGATTCACAAGCCTTCCTTCCGCCAGAAGAAAAATAGAATGATCGTCATCAAACAGGTATTTATCAACCTGAGGCTTAATATTGGTTTTCTCTGCACCCTTATATTCATTTAATGCATCAACCTGTATTTCATTATCGAAATGCCCGATATTACAAACGATAGCCTGGTCCTTCATCTGTTTCATATGTTCCAGCGTAATGACATCCCTGTTACCGGTAGCGGTGACAAAAATGTTACCTTCGGATAGCGCATCTTCAATGGTAGTAACCTTAAATCCTTCCATGGAAGCCTGTAGTGCACAGATAGGATCGATCTCGGTTACGATAACACGGGCTCCATATGATCTCATAGAATGGGCACAACCTTTTCCTACATCGCCATAACCCAAAACAACAACTACCTTACCGGCAATCATAACATCTGTGGCCCGTTTAATGCCATCAGCAAGAGATTCACGACAACCGTAAAGATTATCAAACTTGGATTTGGTAACCGAATCGTTGACATTAATAGCAGGAAATAAAAGTTTTAAATTCTCATGCATCTGGTACAAACGGTGTACTCCAGTTGTCGTTTCTTCGGATACTCCCTTCATTTCAGGAACGATGCGATGCCAGCGACCGGGATCTTCTGCCTTTATTGCTTTCAACTGATTAAGAATTACGCCTTCCTCGCGATTTGAGGGGTTAATATCCAGTAAGCCAGGATCCTCTTCTGCCTGGTAACCTTTATGGACCAGAAGAGTCGCATCTCCGCCATCATCCACGATCAGGTTTGGTCCTTTCCCCTCAGAAAAATTGAGAGCCTGAGCAGTACACCACCAGTATTCCTCAAGACTTTCCCCTTTCCATGCAAAAACAGGAATTCCCGCTTTTGCCATAGCAGCGGCAGCATGATCCTGTGTTGAAAAAATATTACAACTGGCCCAGCGGACATCCGCACCTAATTCCACAAGAGTCTCAATTAAAACCGCAGTTTGTATGGTCATATGCAGCGAGCCTGTAATCCTGGCTCCTTTTAAAGGCTTTTCCTCTGAATATTTCTTACGAATAGCCATCAATCCTGGCATTTCCTTTTCCGCGATCTCGATTTCTTTTCTTCCATAGTCAGCAAGATCAATGTCTTTCACCTTATATGGCAAGCTCTCAACTTTCGTTACTAAATTTTCCATTGTCCTTTTTTTTATGATATTATATGAAGCTTTAGATCAACCTGATATTTTCCCTGGCAGCTAAAGCTTTGATGCTAACAAATCGTAAACTGAAGATTGCAAAATTATTTAAAATCCATGAGGATTTCAATAGCTCTTGCTTTATCCGAATGCAATTGCAGGCTTAATTGTTCAAGGCTTTCGAATTTTTTTTCTTCCCGCATAAAACTTCGGAAGTATAGTTTAACTTCCGCATTATACATATCTCCATGATAATCAATAAGATGAACCTCAATGGTTTTGTCAAAGTTATCAAAATTAACCGTAGGTCGGTAACCAATGTTTAACATCCCATCGAAAAACTTTCCTTCATGCTCTACCTGAACGGCATAAACACCAATCTTCGGAATCATTTTATGTTCATCATAGGGTTCAATATTTGCCGTTGGAAATCCAATTTTCCTTCCGAGCTTATTGCCTTCAACAACTTTCCCCCGAAGAAAAAAATCGTACCCCAGAAAAGCATTGGCTTTTTCTAATTCCCCTTCCGATAATAATTCGCGGATGATGGAGGAACTGATCTTTTCTCCCTCGATTTCAACCGGCTTAAGTCGCTCAAGTTCAAATGAAAAATTTTCAGCACAATACTTAAGGTTTTGATAATCCCCTTCCCTGTTTTTTCCAAATTTATGATTAAATCCAATAAGCAGTTTTTTAATCTGCATTTTTTTTACAAGGTAATCTTCTACAAACTGACATGAACTTAATGTTGAAAAGGCCTTTGTAAAAGGAATAATAACCAGGTGGTCAACACCTTCCTTTTCCAAAAGATAAGCTTTCTCTTCAATGGTAGTAAGATATCGCAGGTTTTTCGTGTCCTTATTTAAAACAAGTCTTGGATGAGGCCACAAGGTAAGCACTACCGATTCTCCTTTATGGTTTTTTGCCTGCTTTTTTAACTCCTCAATCAGAAACCTGTGTCCCCGATGAACCCCATCAAAAATCCCGATGGTGATGACCGGATTCCGGGCTTCGAATTCGTTAATGTTTCTCCAGATTTTCATAAGTAATGATTGCAAAAATAAACAATTTTGATTATTCATGCTTATTTAGCTAAGAGCTTTCAAAAAAGACATGATCTGCAATTCTTATTATCTCGTGAAATACTTTTCAATTGAATCCTAATTTGTGTAAATTTCGGGATAGAAATGAAAATATGGAAAAACCCGAAATTATTAAACGAGATCCCTGGCTGGATCCCTATCAGCCCGTTATTGAAGAAAGAAATAAGCGTATTCTGATAAAAAAATCGGAGCTCTCCCCAGACCATGGCTCCTTGTCGGATTTTGCCACGGGACATCTTTACTTTGGCCTACACAAAGAAAAGGATCACTGGGTCATGCGCGAATGGGCTCCCAATGCTACCAAAATCTTCCTTATTGGAACATTTAATAACTGGAAAGAATTTGATTGTTTTCAGTTTCAAAACATTGGGAATGGGAATTGGGAAGTAAAAATCCCCCTGTTTGAGCTGAATCATGAAGATTTATACAAATTAAGGGTATATTGGGAGGGTGGATATGGTGACCGCATCCCGGCCTGGGCAAAAAGAGTTGTGCAGGACTCACAAACAAAGATATTCAATGCACAGGTATGGTCGCCGGAGGATATTTTTAATTGGCAACATCCTGTTCCTGAAAATAATCATCAGGCACCTCTCATTTACGAAGCCCATGTGGGCATGGCTACGGAAGATTACAGTACCGGAACCTATGAAGAATTCCGAAACAAAATCCTTCCCAGAATACACAGTGGGGGGTACAACACGCTACAGCTGATGGCTATACAGGAACACCCTTATTACGGATCATTTGGTTATCATGTATCGAATTTCTTTGCTCCCAGCTCCAGATTTGGCACGCCGGATGAATTAAAAAGGCTGATTGATGAAGCGCACGGAATGGGCATCAGGGTAATCATGGATCTGGTTCATTCTCACTCTGTGAAAAATGAACTCGAAGGACTGGGCAAATATGACGGTACTCCCTGGCAGTTTTTCCATGACGGTCCGAGAAGAGAACATATTGCATGGGATTCCCTTTGTTTTGATTATGGGAAAAATGAAGTTATGCATTTCTTACTTTCCAACATACAATATTGGTTAACGGAATTTCGCTTTGACGGTTTCCGTTTCGACGGAGTCACCAGTATGCTTTATTACGATCATGGACTAAGCCGGAATTTTACCAGCTATGATATGTATTTCGACCGCCAGCAAGATGAAGATGCCATTACCTATCTGGGTCTTGCAAATGAACTGTGCAAAGAGATCAATAAGAATTCCATTACCATTGCAGAAGAAGTGAGTGGGTACCCCGGACTGGCTTCTCCGGTAAAATGGGGAGGTATTGGTTTCGATTACCGCATGGCTATGGGGACCCCTGACTACTGGATAAAAATCATTAAAGAAAAAAAGGATGAAGATTGGGATATGCATGAAATGTTCTATGAGCTTACCAACAAGAGAAGCGAAGAAAAAACAGTAGGCTATGCAGAATCCCATGACCAGGCCCTGGTGGGTGACAAAACTATAATCTTCCGCCTGATTGATAAAGAAATGTACTACCACATGTCTAAGAATTCTTCCAACCTGCTTATTGACAGAGGTATTGCGCTTCATAAAATGATACGATTAATAAGTCTTGCTACAGCAGGAGATGCATATCTGAATTTTATGGGGAATGAATTCGGTCATCCGGAATGGATAGATTTTCCAAGGGAAGGAAACAACTGGTCTTATCATTATGCAAGACGACAGTGGAGTTTAATAGATTCTCCGAATTTGAAATACCATTACCTGAATGATTTTGACAAGGCCATGATCAAAATGGCATCAAAATATCGGATCTATGAAGATGGCATTATCACACAACGACACATTCATTCCGGTGATAATATTCTGGCTTTTGAAAGAGCTAACCTGCTATTCATTTTTAATTTTCATCCTGACAGATCA
>CAZQOV010000125.1:0-9396 GCA_964595055.1 uncultured Bacteroidaceae bacterium
AGCAGGTCGATAAACGGAACGTATTTTTTCAACCAGGAAGAGGCATGTTGTCCCGCCTGCTCATTTTGCCAATGATGGCGGCCAGTAACAAGCGAACTGCGCGATGGCGCACACCCGGGCGAACCGGCAATACAATTTGTAAAATAAACACCTTCGCGTGCCACGCGGTCGAAAGCCGGAGTTTCAATGGAATTACAGCCGGCAAAACCAGTGTGCTCAAAAGACTGATCATCGCTGATGGCAAATAAAATATTAGGGCGGTTGGTTTGTTCCGTATTATCGTCGGAGCAACCCATAAACTGAAGTGAAATAAATGCAAGTGAAACAAAAACCAGTGGTTTCATAATAAATTGAGCGTTTAATATTTTTGAGTAATTCTTAATGGTATTTCATTTTTTGGGAGGTGTCAACTTATGGTATGGCAGGTTATGTTCCTCTAAAATATTGCCATGTTCATCGATTAGTCTGAATATAACCGACGGCTTATCTCCTGTAGTATCGAAAGTAAATTCGCCAAAAGCTATTTCTTCTGGTCCAGAATAACCAAATAACTGACTGGAAGTATCTTTAGCCATTGCAACAGGCCCCGGCACTCCGCCAAGCGAAGCTACCTGGAATTCATATAATAAAAATCCCGATGGCCTGGGAATGGTAAAACCACGTGTGCCGTGACGATCGCCGCTCACCAATAACACCCCGGAAATATTTTCAGCCTCGATAAAACGGAACAGTTCTTCACGCCCTTCTGTATCCCAGGTGCCCCAGGAATCTTTTCCGGGAGTTATGTAATCACTCCACATTGTTCCGCTGGAAATGACTTTAAAGGGAGCTTCCGATTTTTTTAAAGTCTTTTTTAACCAGTTTAATTGTTCCGCTCCTAAATAAGCACCATATTCTCCTCTCCGTTCGTTTTCGCGAAGCGACCGGGTGTCCGGCATTATAACTTCAACAGGACCAATGCGCGTGTTGAAATATATTCCCGGATTTGGGTTTTCGGGATTGTTCCAGTTTTCCTGCCATACTTCTCTCACTGCTTCGCGGTCGGCTGCAGTGAATCCTTCAGGAATTCCACCAAGGTCATTGTTGAAATAATCGTGATCATCCCATGATGTGTATAACGGTACATTGGCCGCAAGTTCGCTCCATGCTCTCGATACATCCCGGAGAAGATAATCCGATCGATGCATATTTATCCGGTCTTCCCTGTCATCCACTGCAATATCGCCCAAAAGCATCATTGCCCGTGGCTCCCTTTTTAGAATCTGATGGACCAGATTCGGATTGTGCAGACCGATTTTATGAAAGCATGAACCGAAGGCTAAATTAAAGATATCGTTTCCCCCGGAAAAGGGTGCAGTAGTAAAGTTGCCTTTTGCAACCTCACGATTGTTGATATAAACTGCATATTCGTATTTGGTATCGGGAGTCAATCCGTCTAATGCAATTCTCTGCTCGACGCCGGGTTCAACCGAATTTTTCACAACCGATCTTTCGTCACTGCCATCGGATTTTGTTACTTTAACAACCAGTGGTTTTGAGGCAGAAGGTCGTAACCAAATAACCACACTGTCTTCGCGCAGTTTACCCAGCAGGGGACCTCCCATTAATGGCATATCATTCTTTCGGGCAGCTTCAATAATCTCCGGGTGAGTAAATCCGGCATCGGGATTTGCAGAAAAAACAGCCCGTGCATCGAGGTAAAATTGCCTGATATTTTCAGGTAAACACTCGTAACTATCGAGTAATTTGGCATCAATCTCCAGATTCCCGATATGCGCTTCAGGAAGGGTTACTTTATGGCGCGGCGGAATGGTATCGTTTCCGGCACAAAGCCAATTGCTACTGAAAAGGAATAATGAAAGAAAAAAACACCATTTAAAAAGAATCCTATAATTTTTCATGATTACATTTTTCAATTTATTCAGAAATAATTTGGATTAATTTTTATTTTTTACATTTGAATGATTCGCCAGCAGAACTTTCTACTTATTATAATACTCCTGTAACCTTAAATACAGTGGTAAAGTCAGTAGGCCTTTCCCGGGGAATTACCAGTTCAAGCGCATCTGCTTTTTGGTCAAATTTCACCACTTTGTTGCTTCCCAACATAGAAATGCTTCTGATTTTTTTGGGTTTCTCTCGCGAACTGGTCCCCAGCGAAGGGATTCGAATAGTTCCAGATGAAGGATTCATTACAAAAATGTACAAATGTTCGTCTTTAATAGTAAACCTTACTTCGTCGGGACCGTAGGGTGGATCACTTACCGTTCTCTCCGTGAAATGGGAATTGTTTCCTTCCTCAGTCAAATCCTCCAATAATGCCAAATCAGCTTCCGAAGCTTGATCTTGTGCCGCCTTTTCTTCCAGCAACCGAAGGCTTGACCCCAGGTTATCCCCATAAATTTTCCATGGTTTATTTGCATAAATGGCCTCCTCATGAAGGGTAACCCACTTACCGATATCATCGAGAATTTCTTTGTGGTCAGGCGGAATTGTGCCATCCGGCAATAATTCCACATTTAAAAGGAGGTTTCCGTTTTTGCTTCTGACATCTGTTAATATCTCAATAACCGTTCGGGCATTGTGCCTGAGTTCCCGTTCGTTTTTGTAAAACCAGCTATTAAACGTTATAATTCCCTGCCAGGGCCGGTATAAAATTTCTTTTGCAACCCCGCGTTCAATGTCTTTAACAATAGAAGGCTGGTTGTTGAATTTGCCTGCTATGACTGCCGTAAATTTATCATTTTTGCGAAAGTCATGGTTTAAAAAGGTGCGGCAGACCTCTTTCCCATATTCTCCATAAGGAAAACCGTGGCCATCGAACCAGAAGTAATCCACATCATATTTGGTTACAAGTTCTTTATGCCGGAGCATGTAGTTCTCTCCAATCATGTCCTTGTAATCCGGAGTTCTTTTTTCAGGAGGTAACCCATACAGGTCAGCAGGATCCAGACCTTCCCACCACTTCCCCTGTCCATCTTCCTTTGTCATGTGTCCGTCGTAAGGAACCCCTTTTAATGGTCCGGTTTCATCGGAACCAAAAGCTGGCAGCCACCAGTTCAGAAAACGATCATCGTGTGAACTTACTCCGAAGGGTATATCGTATTTTTGTGCCGATTTACTAAATTCTTCGATGATGTCCCGTTTGGGACCAACGTTTACAGAATTCCAGGGATGGTGAGTAGATTCAAAATTATCAAAATGATCGTGATGGTTGGCAAGGGCCACAAAATATTTTGCACCCAAACTCTTAAAATATTTCAAAAGAGCATCGGTGTCAAGATTCTCCGCTTTCCATTCATGGATTACATCTTTAAATCCTTTTTCAGAAGGATGCCCGTAGGTTTTAACATGGTAAGGATAGGCATTGGCTCCCCAATCCTCCCTGCCTACATCCTGCATGTACATGTGGCGTGCGTACCAGCCCCCTCCCTTTTCGGGCTGGGCCTGTGCTCCCCAATGCACCCATATTCCAAATCCTGCTTCGGAGTACCAGGCCGGATACTCGTATTTTTCCTTAATTTGTTCCCACGAAAATTCATTTTGGGCGTATGAATAATAATTTATTGCTACAATCAGTGATATAGTAAAAGTTAATCTAAATATATTTTTTTTCATTTTGATAGGAATTAATGTTTTTAATTTTTCCAACGCTGGGTTTCCGGATATTTTAAATACCATCAAAAAGAACTGAAAATTCCAGTTCGCTTCCACGAAGGATCATCAATGGCACATGGTGGATTAAGGTTATACAATAAGTTAGATTCAAGTAAATCACCAGGATTATTTCCTGTCATAAAAACCCGCCAAGGAGTTTTTGTGGGGGCTTTCAATTTAGAAGGTCCCATTTGAAAACTGAATTTGTTTTTCCCTTTTGGCTTAAGAAGGGAATAACTGAAATTAAATACAGCGGCTTCATGGATTGCCAGAAAGTTTTTATTACCCCTATCTAAAACGAGAGGAGTTTCGAAACTTCTGTAGCGATTTGTGTCTTTATCCAGTTCCGAAACTTTGACCGGACCTATATTTGGGTGTTCTCCATTCGGTGCCCAAAAAACAGAGTTGCCTTTTACTTCAAAAGATGTTAAATCTTGGTTGATTATAAAATCATTCAGGTTTTTTTGTTCTGGAATCTGATAACGAAGTGCAATTCCATCGCTATACGCCCTGAAAATAATATCCATCTTTCTTTTTTCACCACCTGTTTCTTCGAGGGAAAGGATTAGCTCATTGTAGGCATTGTTAATTTTTTGCTGTTTTCCCCATACCGGTGACCATATTTCGTGGAATGAATTTTTTTTGCTTTCAACAACTTGAAATGAATCAAAAACTTTTTCATTAATTGTCAGGCCTGTCCGTATATTCTGAACAAGAGCCACGCCTTCCTTATACAGGGTTGCGTTTACTCTTTTTTCATTTTGATTTATTTCCAAATGTATGTTTTTGGTAGGTGAGAACAGACTATAGCTTTGCCCCCATAGATTTATGTTTAAAAACATAGCAATAACAACCAGGCACCAATGATTCTTCATAGGGAAATATATTTAATTATCTTCGTTTAACATTTTTCCAACTTCTAATAAAATATTTACCGATTCTTTAGGGACTTCTCCTTTTCCGTTCGGGCCAATGTTTAAAAGAAGGTTTCCACCTTTTGAGTTAATATCCTTTAGTTTTTCATAAATTTTTTCAGGTGATTTCCAGTTGTCGTCAGCCATTTTATATCCCCACGATCCATTCATTGTATAACATGCTTCCCACTGATGCAGTAACGCTTCGTTTGGATGTTTTTGTTCCGGGGTTCCAAAATCTTTTTTAAATTTCCTTCGTTTAGCTACACGATTATTGACTAGGATCGAGGGCTTTAATTCGCGGATGTATTGGTAAAGGTCTTTGCCCGTGGTTAAATCCCACCAGTAAACCCAATCACCGTCAAACCACAAAATATCACTGTCGTAATTTTCAATAAGCTCCTTAATTTGGTTTTTCATATAGGTAATGTATTCCTGCTTTCTTCCTGATTTCATCCGGATTTCTCCCCAGCGTGTCCAACTGTTGTGGCCATCAATATTCCTTTCCTGCGTAGGATGGTGCCAATCAATAATGCTGTAGTAGGTTCCAAATTTCAAGTCATATTTTCTGCAGGCTTCACTTAATTCAGCAAGTATGTCACGACTGAAAAACGGCGTACTCCCTATATCGAATTTGGTATATTTGCTGTCCCATAAGCAAAAACCCTCATGATGTTTTGTTGTTATAACAATATATTTCATTCCTGCCTGTTTGGCTGTTTTTGCAATAAAATCAGCGTCAAAATTTTCAGGATTAAATGAATGTGTCAGTAAGGCATAAACCTGGGCAGGAATATCAGCCTTGGATTGAATCCATTCTGCATAACCGTCTATGTTTTTTCCTTTCCAAACACCACCCAATTGGCTGTATAATCCAAAATGGATAAACATCCCATATTGGGCATCGGCAAACCATTTCATACGTTGTTGAATTTCTTCTTCTGTTTCGTTCAGGTAATCATTTTCCTGAGAAACTCCTGTCAGGGTTATGAAAAGCGTTAAGACAAGTGCAATAAAATTTTTCATTTTTAGTTAATTATTAATATGCGAAACTTTGAATTAGGGTTTATCTTGAATCCATGGTAATTGTGACCAGGTTTCCGGGCCATCATTTTTTTGCGGGGTGCCCGGCGTGCTTCGTCCCTGTGTTACGTATTTTTTTAAAAGTTGGCGCGCATCTTCCACTTTTCCGGGGAATGCTTCCTGCAGATTATTCTCTTCGGCCATATCTTCTTCCAGATTGTACAGCTGAACATCAGGGAGCTTTTCAATTTCCTCAGACACTGGCCTTGGATCACTCCATCCACCAGACCCCGGACAGAAAATGGTTTTCCAGTTTTCTTTCAGGAGGGCAAAGGAACCATTGATGGAGTGAAGTACAACATCTTCCCGCGTTTTAGCATTTGACTCCAGGCCGAGGGCAGGCAAAAAGCTGTAACTGTCTTCTGCGAAATTATCCTCACAGGTGGTGTCTAATATGTCTGCAAAAGTGGAAAATAGATCGGTAGTACATACCAATTGGTCCGATACTGCTGGTTTTACTTTTCCGGGCCATCTAGCGATAAATGGTACATGAAGTCCTCCCTCATAAATATCCGCTTTGTGTCCGCGAAAAAAGTAACTGGGGTTGTGTCCTTTTGTTGCCAGTTGTTTATAATCGGCTGCAGGTGAGCAGCCGTTATCTGCGGTGAAAATAACCAAGGTATTTTCTGAGATCTCTGTTTCGTCTAGGGCCTTCATTATCTGACCAACTACCCAGTCAACCATGATGACAAAATCGCCGTAGGGATTATCTAGTCCGCTCTTCCCCTGAAATCTTTCCGTGGGGAGGATCGGTGTATGAGGCGCCGGAAGCGGGAAGTAGAGGAAAAAGGGCTTTTCGCCTTCGGCATGCTCTTGGATAAACGACACCGATTTTTTGGTAATATCCGGCAGTACCTGGTCATGGTCAAAGTCGTCAGCGGTAAGTCCTTTACGCCACCTCGTCTGTTTTCCTCTGTTCACGGTGGTTTTGGTGGGGACCATTGTTGGCATAACGTTCTCGACCCAAACATAAGGGGGCATGTCTAATGAACCGCAAAACCCATAACTGTAATCAAATCCATGGGCACGGGGGCCGTTTTTTACGGGTTTCGAAAAATCCACTTCGGGACTGGCATTCAATCGGTCTAAATTTTCATCTTTTTTTCCAGGTATGTGCCAGTTCCAACCCAAATGCCACTTTCCGATAAAAGCAGTTTTGTATCCATAGTCTTTCAGAAATTCTGCAATGGTGGTCCTCTCAGGTTTTATCAATGATTTGCTGTACCCACTCAAAACACCGCTTTTCAGCCGTGAACGCCAGTTGTATCTTCCGGTAAGGATTCCATAGCGTGTTGGCGTGCAGACCGAAGAGCTGGTGTATGCATCGGTAAACATAACGCCTTCATTGGCAAGCTTATCGATAAATGGTGTTTTAATTTTGGAATGTTCATTAAACACCGAAACATCTCCATAACCCATATCATCGGCAAGAATAAAGATGATGTTAGGATCCTTCAGGGATTCTTTTTCTTTTTTTGGGCTGAATCCCGTTAATAAAGGAACTATGACAGCAATAAGTAGTGTTCGTTGCATAAGAATATGACAGATTTATATTATTATTAATGTGTATGGGGATAATTTTTTGGAAAAGGTATTAAACTGCTAAATAGTTGGGAATCCTGAAAGCCAGGATTCCCAAACTACTTTTTGCGTTTTTAACCGGAATTTTTAATTCGAGACAAATGAGATAGTCCAGTCTCTCTCTGTTCCGTCAGCAGAGATGACACGGTAGGTGTATGGACCGCCGGAGAAATCGTTCAGGAAGCCCGGGGTGGGGGCACCATCCACGGGTTCAATTTTTAAAGCCTCATGGCGAATAATCAGTCCAGCGTTGGTAAGATCTGTCTCGTCTGAAACCTCTACGTTTACGGTAGCCGCATCTTCATCAATGCTTGGGTTGATTGAATAAAACTGACGCCGGATTCCGGTGGTGGTTTCTCCATCTTCATAGTACTCCTGCAATTCATGTTCCTCTTCCAGCAAGTAAAAAAGCTGAACATCGGTAATCACCGCATGGTCTCCCCATTGGGCCATATCCATCTCAATACGGGGTTCACAGGAATAAAACAACAGAGTTATCAGGGCAAACGTTCCGGTTAATAATTTTTTATATCGTTTCATATTGTTTGTTTTTAAATTAGAAGTGATTAATTCCATCCCGGGTTTTGGGTTAACGTGACTCCCTTTTGCTCATACAACTGAATTTCAGCTTTTGGCACAGCATTCAAATAGTCCCGGTCTTTATTGATCCAGAATCCTTCGCCGTCAGGCTGAAATTGGGTGTACTGGAAATAGGGATTTATCATACCATCTTCAAAAGCATCGCAATCGACCCCTTCGGTGAGCGATAAATCCACGGTTCCGGTCCACCCGTCTGCTGCCAGAGTATCGGAATCATTGAAATAATCGAGAAATTCCTGAAGGGGGGCTCCCCTGGGTTTGTAGCCATTGATGGCATCTTCGAATACGGCCCAGCGTTTCAGGTCTTGCAGCCTGAACCCCTCGAGGGCCAGCTCAACGTTGCGTTCACGCCTTATTTCATTGATAATGTTGGAGGCGTTGGGATCAAATCCCTCTGAAGCTTTATAGGCAATGTTCCAGCTTTCCACTTCAGAGAGGCTCATGGGTGTCATCCCAACCCTGCTGCGGAGCACATTGACGGTTTTGTCAATATCGGCCTGAGTAATGGTTCCCAGAATGGCTTTGGCTTCGGCATACGCCAGCAACCCTTCTGCATAGCGGATAAAGATATCATCCTGCTCTCCTGCCCGGAACTGGGAAGGGTCGAGTACAGCTCCCTTCCACCTTCTGAAACCAGTAGATGTCATTCTGGAAAGGGCGGTGTTAATGACAGGATACCTGAGTGCTTCGTCGCCTTGCCCTCCCCGCCCGGGGATTTCGGTCATGGGTCCGCGGTCAGGGGTCCAGATGGTTTGGCGGAAGCGCGGATCGAGATTTTGACCCATCTGGTTAAGTGTACCAAGCTCTTTGGTGCTCAGTTGCTGTGGTTTTCCTTCGCTGTCGAGGTAATAATCCACCAGCCTATTGGTGATGGAGCGGTCGGTGTCACCCACTTTAGCATAGAAATTATGACTCATATTGAGGAGTTCGGTATCGTACTTTCTGAACCAGAAAACGCCATTGGCCGAATGGCCGTCTTCGACGGCAAAAAGCTGGTTATAAGGTTCATTTAAAGGGCTTCCCTGTGTAAATATGGAAGCTCCCTGATGATCAATAAGTTCCTGAATGGTGGGTTCCACCATTTGAAGGAATTCGGTTCCATCCTTTCCGGAAACAGCATAAACGGAACCCTCTTTATTGTGGTAATATTCCCAAGTGCCTTCAAACAGAGCTACCCGTGCTTTCATCACCAGGGCGGCTTCTTTGTTTATCCTGCCCGATTTTGCTTCCCCGTTTCCTTTCCATTGCAGGTTCACGATGGCAGAATCAAGGTCCTGGATGATTTGGCGGGCTACCTCATCCCTGGAATCCCTGGCACGATAGAGATCCTCCTCTTCACTCATATTCAACGGTTTTAAAATAATGGGAACATCCCCAAACTCCATCAGAAAGTTAAAGTAATGCCAGGCCCTGAAAAAATAGCCTTCGCCAATAAACTGGTTGGAAGCCGCGTCGCGTGAGGTTACTTTGTTGTAGTTGGTAAGAAAGAAGTTGGTTTCCCTGATATTACTAAGTTCCCCCCGGTATTTGAACCGAACTTCAAATGTAATAACTTTAGAGC
>CAZQOV010000126.1:0-2584 GCA_964595055.1 uncultured Bacteroidaceae bacterium
GGTGATCGGTAATCGGTGATTGGTGATCGGTGATTGGTGATTGGTGATCGGTAATCGGTGATCGGTAATCGGTTTGATCTCATAACACGGAAGAACACTTCCGCATTTTGGGTAAAAATACCGATTACCCTTTACCGATCACCGATTACCGATCACCGATTACCGATTACCGATTACCGATCACCGTTTACCGTTTACCGTTTACCGTTTACCAATAACCAGCTACGCCGCTAAGTGACTGCCTACCTCATTCCTCCACCATAATATCCCCGGCCAAATCCACGTCCTTGCTTTTTTCCCATTCCGACACGGGGGCCTCTGGCTTTACGGGCATCGAAATATACCCTTTGGCTATCGGTAAGGACATTCCGGATGTTCTGGATATGTGTTTCCTTTTCTTTTTGCATGCCGGTACGTATTTCGCTCATTTCATCAAGGGTTTTGTTAATGGTTGTCATATCAGGATCATCCGATGTCCTTAGTGATTGCAAACGAACTCTTTTTTCTGCCAGTGCATTTCGATCATCCTGCATATCTTTAAGATGAGCAGTCCTTAATTCCATTAATTCATCCTGCTGTTCTTGTGTAAGATCAGGAATGTTCCGGCAGTAAAATCCCGGGTTTTGACTCTGAAAACGCTGGAGTCTGTCTGCATTTTGGTACCTGTATCCTCTCTGGGCAAATAGATTTACATTCATTCCCAGAAAACATGCTATGAATAGCATTGCAACGATCTTAAATTTTAACTGTTTCATTTTTTAAAAGTATTAAAATGGGTTTTTATTAAACATATTAAAAATTGGGGTTTGGCCCCCTGTTTCTAACCCTTCCGGGTATAGGTAAATTTTCATCACGATTGATAAGGACTTTAAAAATCTTATAGAGTTCTTCTTCCTGTTCGGGCGTACAGATTTCTTTCATGCCCATATAATAATCGATGGTAAGGCCTTTAAGTTCTGCATGCATGTCACCAATATCACCGGCTATTTTTTTCAGCTTGCTGGTATCGGGATTTTCTTTTGCCAGCTCGGTGATCATCTCATTTCTTTTAATCTGCATCTGGTAGGTGAGATTATTTGCCTGGGAATGAAAGTCCCTTCTTAACTCTCTGAACTGAGTGTGCTGTTCGGGGCTGAGGTTTAGCTTATCCCTTAAGAAACGACCAGGTCGGGCCTCTGGTGGCATTGGTCTTCTTTCTGCTTCAAACAATTCTTCCTCTGATTCGCGTTCGTGGAATTTCATATGATACAATACCGTTCCTGCAGCTGAAAGGTTAATTACTGTAATTACCGCGATAATCCATATGAAATGTTTTCTTTTCATGTTAATCCTGTTTGCCATTATTCACATCACTCATTAGAAAGATTTCAAGGGACTCTTGCTGCATATCATTCAGGTAGTATTCGGTTTCCTGAAAATAACTCATTGGCTGCTCTGATTCCTTTGACACCGTATTCCCGATTTTGACGCCCGTGAAAAGCGCTCCAGCCATAATTAATATAATTAACAAAGGCTGAAGGATTCCTTTAAAGGCCGGAAGGATAATCGGGCTTTCCTGTACTTCTTGATGGGCCAGCTTTTCTCTAATCCGTGTATAAAGAAATGGATGGGGCTCCAGTCTCTTATGCTCATTCGTTAATTCCATAATAGAATTCATTTCTTCCAGAAGGAATGAACATTCCCCACAAAGCTTAAGATGTTCCCGGATGATATTGTGTGCTTCAGGCTTCAAATCTCCTGAAGCATAATCCACTAGTCTTTTTCTAACCTCTTTGCATTTCATTTTTTTATTGCTTTAGTGTTTAGACACAGACAGCTACAAAAACTTTTGCTTATCTGATTTTTTTTGATAATGTTTTAAAATTGTTTTTTGCATATTACGTTTTGCTCTGTGAATCAATCCTTCTACAGAAGATAAAGATATTCCCATGATCTCTGAGATTTGTTTATAGGATAAATCTTCAAACTTGCTAAGGGTAAAAGCAACTTTCTGGTTTTTCGGCAATGAAGCCAGGCTTTGATGCAGAAGCTCTACTTTTTCATTTTTAGTATCTTCAATATCATTATAAGGTGGATCCGGATCCTCTACCTCCAACCTGTTATCTCCATTCCCTCCGGAAAAAGGATTATCAATCCGGGTCATGATCTTTCTTTTTTTGTTATCCCGGATAAAGTTAAGTGATTTATTCACTGAGATCCTGTATAGCCAGGTAGAAAGACTTGATTTGCCATGGAATTTAGATATTGATCGGAAGGCTTCGATAAAGACCTCCTGGGTAAGGTCCTCGGCATCCTGACGGTTATGAAGAAAACTATTGCAGGTATTCAAAACCAATGACTGGTATTTGTCTACAAGTTCTTTAAAAGCTTCTTCATCACCCTGAAGGATTCCTTCTATTATTTGGCTTTCTGTCATTTATTCTTTTCCAGGCTATAGCACTTTTTATTTATTCGACACAGCATTTGAGAAAAACTTGTGGGAAAAGAGAATGAAATTAAAAAAGAAATGTATAAAAAGCGAAACGATATAATGCATTCAGATGTAATATTTAAGGTTGAGTTCAAAATGTCAAATGGAAGCTGC
>CAZQOV010000126.1:2684-9359 GCA_964595055.1 uncultured Bacteroidaceae bacterium
ACTGAAGCAATTGAACTGCTTATATCAAAACCCGTTCAAATAAAAATTAAACAATAACTCAAAACGATATGCTTTGGTATTATCAAGATAACTTGCCCTGATTCCCGACGATAAAGGGATCAGCATCCGAAAAATGTGATAATCAAAGTTAAGTTCTAATCCGGTTGATACAAAGGAACCTGTTTTGAGTTTAATTTCTTCTTCCGTTGGCTCTCTCATATCTTTTCCGTAAATATAATCGGCGAATAAATTGGCTCTGACCCTTTTAAGGTAGAAAAGTCCGTCAATATTAAGGTCAGGATAAAATAAGGGGCTACGGTAATCGATGCTATATTTTGATAATTCCAGACCAATGCGTGGTTCGTACCCTCTGGCGAAGGATACCAGATTACCGAAAAGATAGCGCTCAGGATCTTGTTTTTGCCATTCTCCTTTGATTTTTAGCCCCTGTCCCCGGATGAATCCCGGAAAATACAAGGTTGTTTTGAATGCACGGTTGGTTCCCCTTTGTTCCTTTTCAAAGGGGGTAGCGATAGAATTTAAATCCAGGATAACCCCCCATCTGGGTTGTAGGTCTCTGTATGCTGTGCGCTGAAAGGTATAAAAATACAACCTTGGTTCAGCATAGCATATACCTTTTTGATAACTGGCTTCATCCACATAATAAAAGTAGTCGTTATTGTAGGTGATTCTTAGAGAAGGCTGAAATCCACTTATCCATTTACCGCTATATAATGTTAAGGGGATGAATGTATGAATACTCAAATTTGAAGCGGTACTAACTTTTTCTGGCTGGGGCACTTCTTTATACTGAATAACTCTTGGTAACCCTCCAAATGAGTGAGAAACATCAATCACCGGCACCCAGCCTTTGTAAGTAAAGCGGGTATGCAAAAAATGATCTCCCTCTGTATACTCATACCCAATGCTGGTGATGGCGGTGCTTAACAGATTTTGAGAAAGAAGCGTTATCCCTGGATTTATGGACGGATTTTCCAGATCCGGATCGGTATAATCAAAATAAAAAGGAGACCAGCTGTGGAATTTAAAGAGCTTTTTGAGGCCGTTGTAATCTTCCTCCAGGGGATCCTTATTTTTGGGGCCCGGAGGTTCAATTTCTGCGGAGGGCTTACCGTATTGGAAAAAAGGTTGTTCTGTTACCCTTTCTTTTTCTAACAATTTGAAATGCTCTTTTTTGAAAGGTAATAAGACTGCATTATAGCCATTTGAGCTGTAATTTGCAAAGCTGAATTTTGCCAGATCCTTCGAAAAATCCGGTTGAAATGCCCCAAATTCTGAATGGCTTAATTGATATACGTTCTTATCTTTTAAATTAAAGGCAAAAATATTGTCTATGCCGTTAAAGCTCCCGTTAAATAAAATATAATCGCCGGCACATACCGGGTCGGAAATGTTAATTTCTTTTGTGCTTAATAGTTCCTCCCATATACCCCGATTTCTATCATACTGTAGCAATTTCTTTCCTTCCTCATCAAGCCCTGTCACAATAATTTTGTTGCTATTTTCCTGCCAGGCAGGGGAAATGATTTGAATGTTCCCGGGAGATGGAACTTTTAATAATTCTTTACCTTCAGCCATAGAGAGGAAAACCAGGCTGAAATTATTTGATATGTCTGTCTCTACAGTGATGATGGTATCTCCCGAAGGAGAATATGCCGGCGATGAATAGCGGCCACGCCGGGTAATGTACCTCAGTTTTCCGGATTGAATATTATATTCTTTCAGAATCGAGTGACTCACATTTGTCCAGCGCATCCCCGGCATGTATTCGTCCCAGATAATCCGGTCATCATTATAGGAGATCCTGCCAGAGTATAATCTCCCGGGAATATGGACCAAGGTTTCGTTGCCTGAAGAGTCAATCTGAACAAAACGGTCTATGCGATCCAGACTGCTTTTAATGGCAATTATGAAGCCCTCTTCGGTTATTTGCGGATGGTTATAGGAAGTATAAAGTTTTTGTTTCTTATTTACCGGTTTATAATTAACAACCAGGCGGGTTTTACGCTGCTCTTCCCAATGGTTCTTAATAAAATGCATGGCACTGTCATACAGGCCACTTTTGGCTTTACCGGTTTCTTTTTTTAGATAGATCCCCAGGGGGTCAATAAAAAAAATATTCCGGCCGGTGTAATCCAGCCCTTTTGTCCAGAAATCCGCTCCGTATTTTTCTCGTGCATAGCTTACCATCTGGTAACCAAACTGATAATAATCAGGGACATAATTTTTGTAGGATCCCAGGTACATTTTACTGAAGGACCAGATTTTCGGATCATTCAGTAAATGAGCTTTCAGGCGCATTTCAAATTGGGGGGAACGACCCCTTCCGCTTCTGCTTAATGTGGTTTCTGCATAAATGGCATCTCCTTCATAAAACCAGAAGGGCACCATTGCCGCAGCGGGGCCAATGCCCTGCTCACCCAGGAGGGTGGTCAGTACCTTTGTAATCCCCTGATTCATTTTATCTATCTGGACAACGTGACGGAATTCATGAAGACTTAGGTGGGTAAGCCAGTCCTGCGCTATGGGATCTACATCCGGATGCATAAACATTTCTATACGTTTAGGGGCCCATACCACAAATCCATTGGAACGAACGGTATGATTATGAAGAATTACCGGAATTTTATCCGGTTCATTTTCCAATCCGCTGCTAACATGATAATAGTATTTTTCGAGGATAAGCAATACCCTGGCTGCATCGTCCTTGATGGTTTGAGGATAAATAACCCTGAAATGTTCACTTTCGATTTTTTTCCATTCCAGACCGGGAGGAGGCTGCCCGTATTCGTAGAATTGCGCTTTGAGTCCTGAATAAAATAGTAAAAAAGAGGAGATTAAAACCACAATTTTTAAGATACAGCTACTCTTTTCTGAATGTATATTTTGTGAAAATGATAGTTTCATTATTATTTCCTGCTCTGGACTACATTTACTTTAACAAAAGATCAAGGAAATGGTTATACTACTTATTTTTAACAAAGGAGGTTTTCATGTCCATGCGTGTATGATTTTTATATAAGTTTTACCTTATATCCTTCCTCTTCAAGAATGGCTTTTAATCTTTGCCTGAAATCTCCCTGAATAATTATTTCACCATCCTTTGTACTTCCCCCGGTACCACACTTTTTCTTCAAGGTTTTGGCCAGTTCATCAAGATCTTCAGATTTTCCTCTGAAACCGGTAACAAGGCTCACAGTTTTTCCTTTTCTTCTTTTTCTGTCCAAAGCTATCCGTAATTTTTGTTCTGACGGATCAGGAGTATTTTCTTCTTTCTCACCTTCATGTTCATAGTTAAAATTCGGATCTGTGGAGTATACCATACCCAATCTTTTCTTCCAGTCGTTTTCTGCCATAATGATCGATTTTTTGCAAAGATAAGAAGAATAGTTGTGCTGTTATGCAGCTGGATCTCATTACGTAATGGTTCTTCGCTCTCAGAAATCTTTAACCTGTTATAAAAAGTTCCCAGCCGAGAATCGTGACGGGTTTTGATTTAAACATATTTTAAGGCATTGTATGCTTCGTTGGACAAGGAAAAATCCTGATTGGGTTTTAGTCATCATAAACGAATTAAATTCCAATTGCCTAACTGTTCTTCTTTTCTTTCCCCAAAAAGTGTTATTTTCGATTCCTTAAACAGTAAGGCTATGAATAATTTCAGACGTTGGAATCTATTATTTGGATGGGCTACCTTCCTGGTAGCTTTAATTACATATGTTTTAACTCTTGAGCCTACTGCAAGCTGGTGGGATTGCGGTGAGTTCATTGCATGTTCGTACAAATTATTGGTGGGACATTCTCCCGGAGCCCCGTTTTTCATGATTATGGGAAGGTTTTTTACGCTTTTTGCCTCCGATCCGGAAAATATTGCCTATACGGTGAATCTGATGTCGGCCTTTGCCAGTGGTTTCACTATTCTTTTTTTGTTTTGGACCATTACACATCTGGCAAGAAAGTTTTTCAAGGATTCTAAGGATGTAAAAAATTTAATTCTCATTATGGGAACCGGACTTGTAGGCGCCCTGGCTTATACTTTTTCAGATACCTTTTGGTTCTCTGCTGTTGAAGGAGAAGTTTACGCTACTTCTTCTTTATTTACCGCTGTGGTTTTCTGGGCCATATTGAAATGGGAAAACATTGCCGATCAAAATCATGCTGATCGTTGGCTGATTCTTATTGCTTACCTCATGGGTCTTTCAATTGGCGTACATCTTTTAAACCTTCTGACCATTCCTGCTATTGTTCTTGTCTATTATTTCAGGAGATATGAAGTAACAAAATATGGGCTTATACGAGCCATATTCATTTCGGTGATTTTACTTGCTGTTATTATGTATGGAATCATACAGGGACTGGTATTATTTGCAACAAAGTTTGAATTATTGTTCGTAAATACTTTCAAAACTGGTTTCAGTACCGGGGTGATAATCTACAGTCTTATTATTTTGATTGGTATCCCACTGGGAATCTGGTATACCTATAAGAGAAAAAAAGTATTGTGGAATTCTATTTTAACCGGCCTTGCAGTTATTTTGATCGGTTATTCTTCCTATAGTTTGATTGTGATCCGTTCTCTTGCCAATCCTCCCATAGATATGAATAATCCTGAAAATGTTTTCTCATTGCTCTCTTATCTGAACCGTGAGCAGTACGGCGATAGGCCCTTGCTAACCGGACATTATTTTACCGATGAGATTAAACGTGATGCCCGGGGGTATGCGGTAATCGATGAAAAGGATCCGGTATATGTAAAGGATACCCTTGATGAAAGATATAGGGTAGCTTACCGGAAACCCCAACTGGTTTATGATGAAGGGGTCAAACTGCTTCCCCGGATGTATAGCAGAGATCCTTCACACATCCAGGCATACAGGGAATGGGGAGGTGTTCGGGAAGGAGAGAAGGTGCATTTTGGGAATAACCTGCGTTTTTTTATCTCCTACCAGTTGGGATATATGTATTTCAGGTATTTCATGTGGAATTTTGCCGGTCGACAAAACGATATTCAAAACCATGGGAGTTCGGTAGAGGGGAACTGGATTAGCGGGATAAAATTTTTAGATGAGTACAGGCTCGGCGATCAGGATCTTTTGCCCGACAGGTATAAAAATCTCCAATCACGTAACAGCTATTATTTTTTACCCTTAATTCTTGGCATTCTGGGATTATTAATTCAATATTCGAGGGATAAAAAGAATTTCTGGGTGGTCACATTTCTCTTTTTCTTTACGGGAATTGCTATTGTCATTTATCTGAATCAAACTCCTCTTCAGCCCAGGGAGAGGGATTATGCCTATGCCGGATCATTTTATGCCTTTTCTATCTGGATAGGACTTGGTGTTCTTGCCATTTTCGACTCCATTCGTAAATACAGTGATAAAAAGCTCACGGCTGCATTGGTAGTGCTTGGATGTTTGATTTTTGTCCCAGGTTTAATGGCCAAAGAAAACTGGGATGATCATGATCGCTCAGGTCGTTATACTGCCAGGGATATAGCCATTAACTATTTAAATTCCTGTGAAAAAGATGCCATAATATTTACCAATGGCGATAATGATACTTATCCTCTCTGGTATGCACAGGAGGTAGAAGGAATCCGTAAAGATATCAGGGTGGTTAACGTTATGCTGATAAATTCCGAGTGGAATATAGATCAGCTGAGAACCAAAATTTATGATTCCGATGTCATTCCTCTTAGTTTGAATCCGGATAACTACAGAGAGAACAGAAATTCAAGTTTTTATGTTTTGGAAGATGAAGCCGGCCGAAAAGTGCGTTTGAATACGGTTATGCAGGGAATTAATACCAAAAACCAACTCTTTTTACAGCAAACCGTGAGAGGTGAAGAGGTAACTGTTATCCCGACAAACCGATTGGTAATAGATGTGGATAGTGCAAAAATCCTTGAAAAGAATATTGTCAGACCTGAAGAAGCCAATCAGATAGTTTCTCCCCTGGAGTGGACCCTGAAAGCGGGGCAACATAACAGGAGCACCCTGGTTCAACTTGATATACTTTCTGCCTTTGACTGGGATAGGCCAGTATATTTTGTTTCCGGAGGTAATGATGGTGCACTGAATCTGGAGGATTATTTCAGAAAGGAAGGTATTGCATTTAGGCTCATTCCTGTTTCCACCCCGGGAAGAAGCTTTTTTAACTATGGTACGATTGAACCCGAAATCATGCATGAGAATTTAATGAATAAATTTAAGTGGGGAAGAATGAATGAAGAGGATGTCTATCTGGATCATTTTAACCGAAGGACTTTATCTGTCATCCAGTTCCGTAACAACTTTCTCAGGCTCTCAAGAGAATGGTTGTCAAGGGGTGATACAACAAAAGCAGTGGAAGTTCTTGACCGCTGTATGGAATTGGCCCCGCATGAAAAATTCCCATATGATTATTTTGTTTCAGGATTGGTTTATCCGAATTCTCAGGGAATTCAGGTTGAATACCCGGGGATGATCGAGACATATTATGATGCCGGTGAAACTGAGAAAGCCAATGCTCTGTTATTGGAATATGCCGGGATCCTGATGCAGGATATTCGCTATTACCAGGAGCTTAAACCTAGGTTTAAACGAAACTTCGAAAGGGAATATTACCAGAGCCGGAGTTTATACGAGAGATTGTTTGAGATAGCCTAGAGGT
>CAZQOV010000127.1:0-1748 GCA_964595055.1 uncultured Bacteroidaceae bacterium
TACCCGTCCAGCCAGATGTACTCTAATTTTGATTTCATAACACTACTTTTTATTTGACAACTTTAATTAGAATTTCTTAAAAAAATAAAAATAAATGTTTTACCCCTTTAAATATGATGCAATATTACAAAAAATTATTAAAACAAAAATCATTTATAAAAAATAAAAAATAATTTAAAATCTAATTAAAATAATAAAAAGAAAGTAAAAAACCATTTATAAAGATAAAATGATATTATAACTCTATATTAAAATATAAAATGTAAAATTATAAGCGAAATATAGAAATAGGAAAATAATAAAAAAATAAAAGAAAAACATGGGGGGGGGGTAATTATATAATAGAATTTCAAAAAGTCTCTTTAATTTTTAATCTGATTACACATTGAAAATATTTTTATGTTTGCCCCGGCCAAAATCTGCACGGGGCATAGGCATCAACTTAAGATTAAGTTTTTAGAAGGTTTCGCGTTCGCCTGGGGTGTTTAATCTGTGGCAATTTCGGTAGAGGCATCCAAAGCAGACGGGGCGAAACGAGCATTATTTCAGCAACATAAAGGATCGTGTGGAAAAAGGCATCATAGGTACTGAGAGGCCGGAGGCCAAACCCTTGGCGAGGAATTTTGAAAATATTCCCTTAACTTTATGGCTCATAGCCCTAAAAATCACTTCTGAATGAAATGCTATTTCCTTCTTGTTTTTATCCTGGTTTCCGTTTATTCCCAGGCATTTTCATTTCCTGATAAAATTGAAGTCTCAAATGAAGTTGAACTGATTGAATCCCTGGGTTCCAACAGAACAATTTACCTGAATGAGGGCCGATATGATCTTTCACTCAACGATTCATTGCTGAGTTTATCGGCTTATTATTCGAAAGAGACTGTATCAAGACAGGGAGCGGTATTTCATGATATGAAAAATGTAAAATTCATTGGAAAAGGAAAGGTGGAATTGATCACAACCAACTATGATGACTGGGTACTGAATTTCAGGAATTGTGAAGGAATCGTATTCGAAAATATGACAGTAGGACATGATACCCCTACCGATTGTGAGGGAGGTACCGCTAGTTTTGAAAATTGCTCGGACATTACTTTCAAGAATACAGGATTGTTTGGATGTGGGACTACAGGACTGGTGCTGGACAGTGTCAGTAATTTTTCTTTTATCAAGTCCGAAATTTATAAGTGTACCTATAACCTGGTTTTTATGAGAAAAAGCCGGAATGTCAAATTTTTCAAATCCATTTTCAGAGACTCCGAAAAGCTCCATATGTTCATCTTTGATAGAAATGAGAATGTCGTTTTTAAAAAGTGCGAATTCAGAAATAACAGCCAGACACAAAAAGTAGTCTGGCAGGATCTTGATATTGTATTCCTGAAAATAGAAAATGCCAGCACCCCAATAGATTTTGTCAAATGCACATTCAGGAATAACCACTTCGATGATTTCTGCAATACCATTTTACCCCTGCGAATAAAATCCTGTTCTTTTATTGATAATTATTTTGGTCCTGTTGAAGAAAAAAGAAAATTTCATTCAACAGAAGAAGATTACTGGTAATAAAGGAAAGGATATCCCCAAATACAACCGGAAGGTACATTTTTTCCAATCTGATTATCACGACCGGATAATCCGCGACGACATTGCTCATTTTTTGCCAACGGAGCAAGTCTCAACAGCACTATAAGTGATAAGGCTTGTCCGCTCACCGCTCACCGTTACCGATTACCGATTACCGATTACCG
>CAZQOV010000127.1:1848-9267 GCA_964595055.1 uncultured Bacteroidaceae bacterium
ACCGTCCACCGTCCACCAATTTCTGATCGTCTTCTATTAATAATAATTTCATTATTTTATTGATAATCTATCATATACAAAATTAACTGTTAATTTTGCATAAAATCTGTAGAATGATCATACACCATTAAAAATTTACTGTAGCGAATGAATAAAAAAAACAAGGTTTATTTCCATCTCGGATACCCAAAAGTAGCGTCAACATTTTTGCAAAAGGAAATATTCCCCCATTTGAGTAATGTCAAATTTCATAAGAAACACCGGTTTAGCAGATACAAAGAATTGGACCCGGGTCATCTCAGGGAAAATCACCTGTTCTCTTCAGAAAAAGATTACAACCTTGAAGAGGCCGCTGATGATATTATAGAACACATTACCCAGGCCAAATTCATCCTGTTTCTCCGGCGTCATGATAAATGGATATTATCCCGGTATAAGTATTACATCCGAAAACACGGAAGTAAAGAATTTCATGAGTTTTTTGATCTGAAAGACAATAAGGGAATATGGAAACATGAGGATTTATTTTACCGAAATAAAATCGCACACCTTGAGAAAATTTCTCAGCACCCTCCTCTTATATTGACATTGGATGCGCTGAAAAATAAGCCTGAACAGGTCTTTACGAAAATTGAAGAATATACCGGAAGTAAAATTAGTGAAAAAGCCAATAAAGATAATGTTATAAACAGAGCATTCAGCCTGAAACAACTTCTTATTTTGAGAAAATTCAATCGTCTTTATCCGTATAAGAAGCTCAATACACCTGTAAGGATCCTTGATAAGATCCATTATCGCTACCGTCAGTACATTTTGCATATCGTGGCTTTTTTTTCGCACCTGGTTCCATGGACTTTGATAAAAAAAAGGGAATTGGTAGATCCCTCTTTTCTTGAGGAAGTCCGGAAGTATTACGAACAGGATTGGAAGTATTGTGTTGAATATGTTAAAAAGAAAAATCAGTTCGCCTGAGCATTTTGGCTGAAAAAATTCATCCGGAGGTCGTCGGGACTATAGATGACCTTAGAGATGCCAACAGAGCCTTGACAGAATTAAAAGAAGGAAAAATACGAGGAGCCAAGGTCCTGGTTATGCAATAGAAATTTCTTTTCCGAAAAACAATTTAATTATTTAATTAAGCAGCAATGAATGAGTAAAAATATGGGAAAATGGCTGATCATCGCGGGTATCTTCATCATCATTATTGGGCTGATCATTCAATATGCTCCCGGATTATTGAAATGGTTCGGGAATTTACCCGGAGACATAAATATTAAAAAAGAAAATACAAGAATATTTTTTCCCATTACATCTTTGATTTTAATCAGTTTGGTGCTTACAATTATTGTTAATGTAATAAGGTATTTCAGGGGGCTGTGAGGAGAGCGATTGGCGAAGGACCAGATGCGATGTTGTGAAAAAAATCTCCTCACCCGGCACCTCGACTCCGCTCGGTGACTGGTCATCTCAAACCTTGTACTTCTGAGAACCTCCTCCCCAATCCCCATTCTCCAATCCTTATTAAAAAATAATCTAAATAATGCCCGAATCTCCGCTTTTCATCGGAATCCAGTGTAAAATTTCAGAACTTAGTATCTGAGTTTAATAAGTTATATTTTCTTGGCCAATCCTAAAATTATCTATCATGGATGTTGAAATTCTATCCCGGGTTCAATTTGCATTTACTATCGGATTTCATTATATCTTTCCTCCCCTGACTATTGGCATGGGTTTGATAATGGTCATAATGGAAGGTCTCTATCTGAGAACTGGTGAAAAGATTTATGAAACCATGGCGAAATTCTGGACAAGGATCTTTGCTCTCACATTTGGAATTGGAGTGGCCACAGGAATTGTCATGGAGTTTGAATTTGGAACCAACTGGGCTGCCTATTCGCGTTATGTCGGGGATGTATTTGGAAGTGCTCTGGCTGCAGAGGGAATATTTGCCTTTGCCCTCGAAAGCGGTTTTCTGGGAGTTTTGCTTTTCGGATGGAATAAAGTAGGCCCAAAAGTTCATTTTATTGCCACTTTGGGTGTATTCATCGGATCCATGTTTTCTGCCATATGGATTGTTGTAGCCAATAGCTGGCAGCAAACACCAACAGGATTCCATATTGTTGGAGAAGGGACGAATGCACGTGCCGAGATCACCGATTTTTGGACTATGGTGTTTAATCCCTCTGCAGTTGATCGTGTACTTCATGTATGGGTGGGAGCTTTTATTGCCGGAGCTTTTCTTATTATGAGCGTACATGCTTATTATCTTTTGAAAAACCGATATGTAGAACTTTCTGGTAAAGCGCTCAAAATTGCGCTGATCGTAGCCACAGTTTCTTCATTGGCTCAGCTTGTCATTGGCCATCAATCAGCTGATGGTGTCGCAGAGAATCAACCGGAAAAACTGGCCGCATTCGAGGGTCATTTTGAAAAAGATGGACCGGCCGACCTGTATGTTATGGGTTGGGTGAATAAAGAAAAGCAGGAAGTAAAAGGAATAAAAATTCCCGGTGGATTGAGTTTCCTTGTACATTGGGATGCAAAAGAATCGGTTCCCGGACTAAATGCTTTTCCGGAGGATGACCGGCCTACAGCTTTGAATTCAATTTTCCAGTTTTATCATTTTATGGTGGCTTTTGGGATGTTGTTCATAGCCATTACACTATATGGCACCCTTCAGTGGTGGAGAGGAAAGATTTTCCGGCATCGCTGGTTCTTATGGCTCCTTGTATTTGCCGTCTTCCTCCCTCAACTTGCTAACCAGATGGGCTGGTTCGCAGCAGAAATGGGGAGACAACCCTGGGTCGTATGGAAGCTGCTCAGGACATCTGATGGACTTTCAGAATCTGTTACCGGGGAACAGGTTGTTTTTTCCCTCATCTTTTTTGCTTTTGTATACGCCATACTTTTCGGACTTTTTATTTATCTTCTCGATAGAAAAATTAAAAAAGGCCCTTATGATGAAAGTGAAGTAGAAGGAAGGTTGCAACTTAAAGACATGGCCAGACAATTAGAACAGAATCCAAAATTAAACTTTTAGTGATTATGACATTTCTAGGTATTGATTATCCAACCTGGTGGTTCCTTGTTATCGGAGCTTTGTTTTCCGGTTATGCGATTCTTGATGGTTTTGACCTGGGTGCCGGTGCATGGCATCTGTTTTTTAAAGATGACAAAAGCCGGAGAATTGCTTTGAATGCTGTAGGTCCTGTTTGGGACGGAAACGAAGTATGGCTTGTAATAGGAGGAGGAGCTCTCTTCGCAGGATTCCCGGAGGCTTATGCTACGCTTTTTTCTGCTATGTATATCCCTTTTATGTTATTTCTTGGATTTTTGATATTTAGGGCTGTTTCAATTGAATTCCGAAGTAAGGAGGAAATGAAATGGTGGAGAAATCTCTGGGATGCCTGTTATAGTGTTTCCAGTGCAATGCTGGCTTTTTTGCTTGGTGTGGTGCTGGGGAATATATTGATCGGAATCAGCATGAATGAAGATTATGTTTTTACCGGAAATTGGCTTGAATTTCTGAATCCTTATTCTTTGGCTGTCGGACTCACCACCCTGTTTATTTTTATGGTGCATGGAGCTATCTATTTAACCATGAAAACAGAGGGAAAACTTTTTCAAAAAGTAGCCAGGCTCTTAAGGAGGTCAATACTGCTCTTTGTCGCTATGTTTTTAGTCGTTACCGTTATTTCAATCACTTCTTATCCCCATCTTACCGATAACTTTCGGTCTAATCCTATTCTTTTTGGGGTTCCCCTCCTTGCCTTTTTAAGTATAGCGAATGTCCCCAGGCTTGCAAGTAAGGGAAAATATTTGCATTCTTTTATTTTTTCCGCCTTATCTATTAGCTTTCTGCTTATCCTTGTAGCGATTGAGTTGTTTCCAGTGATTATTATGTCCCAGACAGATCCTGCTTATAATATGTCCATTTACGAAGCGGCTTCATCCGATAAGGCACTGGGAATCATGCTCACCATCACCGTTATCGGTTTTCCACTTGTGCTGATTTATACCGTATTTGTATATCGTACCTTCTGGGGAAAAGTGAAGTTGGATGAAACGAGTTATTAAGGATTTTTGTTAAATTTGTGCATTCCATCGATGGAAAAGACCTTGTAACTTTGCTTGTCTGGTATCGTCCGGAGAATGAAAAATAAGTTGCAATGGATTTCAACCGTTTGAAAAGAAGGTTAAAGCTCCGAAGAACCTGCGCCAGTTCTGTATATTCTGGAAAGATTTAATGAAGACCAAGGCACAGTATTCCTCTCTTTTTTCATGAAGTGTTAAACCTTCATTTATGTATTGCTTCCTTTTATGTTGTTTACCTTAACACTTAAGCGCGGATGAATTAAGAATAGACAAAATTCACACAGGGGCCTCTCATTGTAAAGGAAAGGACTAATCACTATTTTCTTATTGATTTATATCGTTTAGCGTTAATGGGTGAGATGATTCTGAAATGCATGAAATAAGCAATCCTTTTCCTTAAGCAGAACCCATCTTAAATACATGAGAATTGGCTGCAACAATGACTGCTGATCTGCCCCGCCTCCACTGGAGTCCAATTAAATAATCATTTTTTTCTTTGTAAAATTTCAGCTAATGCTATTAATAATTGATAATCAGAGTTCTTTTATTAAAAAGTTTAAACGTCAATATCTGGCGGAACAGGATTTTGACTATGTTTTTTTTGATCATAACCAACCCATTACCTTGTCGGCTAAAACCAAAATAAAAGGCATAATTCTATCTGGAGGTAAAGGGAATCCCTATGAACCTCTTAATTTGACCTCCAATTTCGTGGCTCTTATGAATTTTGAGGTTCCTGTAATTGGATTTTGCCTGGGACATGAGATTATTGCTGCAGCTTTTCGGGGAAGAATCAAAAAATTGCCCGAATACCATGCCCGCAAAGAAATGGTTACCATCACCAGACCGGAAGATCCGATTTTCGAAGGACTTGAATCCACTGAAATATCTTTGGTGAAACGGCACTATTATCATGTTACTGAAATCCCTCCGGGTTTTGAAAGCCTGGCAAGCTCTGATACCTGCGTAAATGAGATCATCAGGCATAAAACAAAAAGTATATACGGGTTTCAGTCACATCCGGAAGTATCTGGTAAAGAAGGAATACAAATGATTCATAATTTTTTAAAAATTTGTAAAGTCATATAAGCAAATTCAGGAAAAGTGAAAATCGCACTTATTTATAACAAAGACATCAGCGGGGTTATTAATACCTTCGGTATGCAGAATAAAGAATTCTATAATGAGAATACCGTAAATAAAGTTGCCCATAGCCTTGAAAAAGCGGGACACAATGTCGCAATACTCGATGGCAATAAACAGATCATCGAACGATTGGAGAATTTTATGCCGCGTGTAAATGAAGGTGAGCAAATGGGAATGATCTTTAATATGGCTTACGGTATACAGGGAGAGAGCCGCTATACGCACATCCCTTCAATGCTGGAAATGCTTGGTCTTCCGTATGTAGGTTCTTCTCCTTCAGGACATACCCTGGCATTGGATAAGGTATTGACAAAAATAATCTGGAAAAATAATGATCTGCCTACCCCCGATTTTTGGGTTTTTCATTCCTCCGCAGAAAATTTAAAAAGCGTTCAATATCCGGTTATTGTAAAACCTAAGATGGAGAGCGTATCCTTTGGCTTAAAGGTGGTTGCAAATGAAAAGGATCTTCGTGATGCAATCGATTTTATTGTTCAGGAATTTGATCAACCTGCACTGGTAGAACAGTTTATCCGGGGACGGGAGTTTTGTGTGGGACTCCTTGGAAATTCTCCGGTGGAAACATTTCCTGTGCTTGAAATCGATCTTGCAGGCAATCCCGATGCAATACAGACGGTTGATAATAAAAAACATCAGCCCATGAAAAAACTTTGTCCTGCGCCTATCAGCCCAGCACTGGCTGAAAAAATGCAGAAATTGAGTGTTGCCGCTTTCAAGAGTTTAAACCTTAGAGATTTTGCAAGGGTAGATATTCGTCTCGACGAGAATGAAAATATTTACTTACTGGAGATTAACTCCATGGCCAGCCTCGGAGAAACGGGTTCTTACCCTACCGCTGCAAAAGTAGCCGGGTATACTTTTGATACCCTTGTAAATAAGATGCTTGATGTGGCCTCTGTCCGTTATTTTACCCAGTCCCTTCCATCTCCGGGTGAAGGAAAACCCAGAGAGAAATCATCCCAGGCCTCCCGTATGCGTACGTTCATTAAAACACGACAGGAACAAACGGAAAAATTTCTGAAGACCCTGGTAGATACAGATACCTATTTAAGAAATGTTGAAGGGGTAAATTATTGTAGTGAATTGATAAGCAATGAACTGAGCCCACTGGGATTCACCAGGGAGATCTATCCGCAGTTGGAGGTTGGAAATATCATTTATCTGACCAACTCCGTTCATAAACCCCTCGATTTTCTGATTCTTCAGCCGGTCGATAATCGCGTTATGCTGGCCAGACATGAGAATTTTAAATCTTATGAACAATACCTTGAAGGAACCGGGATTTGGGAGAATAAGGGTGGAATTGCCATATTAATTTCGGCTTTGCAATCTCTCCGGTTTTTACGCAAGCTTCGGAAGATTAACCTCGGCATCTTGCTCATTAGCGATTCTACAATTGATGGCCGATACTCTAAAGATATCATAAAGCAAAAAGCTGAAAATGCAAGGATCATCCTATCACTGAGCGGTTCATCAAAGAACGGCGGCTTGATTCTGTCACGCTCTGGTTCAGCCTTATACAGGTTAGAGACCAAGTTGATAAAGAGTAACTCCCCTGAAAATGTTTCTTTGACGGCCATGCATTTTAATAAGACCCTCGCTTCCATCTCGGATATTTCCCGGAATGATCACAATAATATTATCGCTCCTTTTGATATACAGTTTAAAAGTAACATTTTTAAGAACTACGCTTATGGCTCCGCCGGTATCAGCATCAGATATAACTCCCCCGGTGTTCTGGAAGAAATCCGGAAAAAGATGGATAAAATCCTTACCCAGCAAAAACGTAGTAAGATATATCAATTACAGATAGAAGGGGGAATGAAACGGCCGGCTATGATCATGACCCAAAACTCAAAAGATCTTTTTGATATGATCAGCCAAATAGCTAAACGTATAGATGTAAGGATAAGCGAAGAACACCGCTGGAGTTCATCGGATATTTGTCATATTCAAAAAGATATTCCGAAAATTGATGGTCTTGGTCCTGTAGGACAGTTTTTGCCTTCTGAAAATGAACGAATAATTCGTCATAGCTTAATAGAACGAGCCCTCTTGCTGGGTATCATTCTGCTTGAAGGGAAAAAATCAGAATGATGTCTCAATTTTCCAATTTTATGCTTTGGTAAGCGAATACTTTTGCCCTGTCATTCAATT
>CAZQOV010000128.1:0-9194 GCA_964595055.1 uncultured Bacteroidaceae bacterium
ATACCTAAGAAAAGGTCACCCTCTGGTGACCTTTTTTTATCTTCCCAGGTAAAATAAGAACCTGGCTATAATGAACAGATTTTATCGAAACAACTTTCTTGTTTTTTTGTTAAAGAAATAACCTGATCTCAATCTGGATCATACACTGAAAAGGTGATTAATCTCATTTCCCTTTTTCCCGGGATGCCACCTGAAAGAAAACAAATTTATTCATGTGAATGTATCAATATGTCTATTTTTTGTTATATTTAATTCGCTGAAAAAAAATAAAACCGTAATAGTTATCCAATGACCAATTTAAAGCAAATACTTTATGATAAAATACAGGCGTGGAGACCTCGTACAGAGAAGCTTGTAAAAGAATATGGCGATGTGGTGGTAGATGAGGTGACAATTGCTCAAATTGTCGGAGGAATGCGAGGCTTAAAAGCACTTGTAACCGATATTTCCTATCTCGATCCGGTAGAAGGAATCAGGTACCGGGGTTTTACTCTTCCACAACTTTTTGAAAAATTACCCAAACCTCCAGGAGCGAATATGCCCTATGTGGAAGGCCTGATCTATTTGCTTTTAACTGGTGATTTGCCCAACGAGAACGATGCAGCCGACGTATCGGACGAAATGTCCAAAAGAAGAATCCTACCCCGGTATGTTTATGAAGTAATTGATTCTTTCCCTTGTTGTAGTCACCCCATGTCAATATTCAGCACGGCCATCCTGACAATGGCCCGGGAGTCTTTCTTTACCAAAAAATACCATGCCGGATTAAATAAGATGGATTATTGGGATCCAACCTACGAGGATGCACTAAACCTGCTGGCTAAATTGCCGGAAATAGGAGCCTATATTTACCGGAAACTTTATAAAGAAGGAAAACGTATTCAATCCAATCCAAATCTCGATATGGGCGGGAATTTTGCCCATATGATGGGGATTGATAAGCCTTATGATGATGTAACCCGTATGCATCTCATTATTCATGCCGACCATGAAAGTGGTAATGTCAGTGCTCATACAGGACATCTTGTGGCCAGCTCACTTTCCGATATTTACCTTTCCATTTCCGCAATGATAAACGGGCTTGCAGGGCCTTTGCATGGACTCGCAAATCAGGAAGTTTTAAGATGGATACAGGATCTCTACGATAAAATGGAAGGGAAGATTCCCACCGATGATGAAATGCGCCAGTTCGTATGGGATACCCTTAATTCAGGCCAGGTAATTCCCGGATACGGACACGCGGTATTACGGAAAACCGATCCAAGGTACACCATTCAAAGAAATTTTGCCAAAGAGTACCTAAAGGATGATCCTCTTTTTAAGTATACAGATATCCTATATAAAGTGGTTCCCCCTATTCTTAAAGAACAGGGCAAAGCCAAAAATCCCTGGCCAAATGTTGATGCCCAGTCCGGAGTTATTCAATGGCATTACGGAGTGACCGAATATGAATTCTACACGGTATTATTTGGAATTGGACGGGCAATAGGTATATGTGCCAATATCATATGGGACAGGGCTCTGGGCTATCCCCTTGAACGCCCCAAATCCATCTCAACCGACATGCTTGAGAAAATTGCCATGGGCGACAAAGAACAGGAATAAAGGAAAATTCTTATCAGAGTTTTAATCTTTCCATACAGGATTATGTTATGCTGCTTTGGTGATTTCAGGATCCGGTAAACTCCTGATTTTGCTCTTTTTTGCCCTTATGATTTCACGTAATCAGAGAAATTACTCTGGTTCAAAGACTTCAGAATTTTTGTGTTCATTTTTCTCATTTATCCCTTGTTATTGGTAACCCCATAGGGTAGCATCCGTAAATACATAGGTTGAGAATTCATGTTTTGATCGTGGGCTTATTTTTTCGTGAAATGAAATGGCATTTGAGTTTACTAACCCTGATAATATGTATGAAACTTCAGGCATTGGCGCAAACAACCCTTCCCCATGTGCCTGAAATTGAGAGGTATACGATTGAGGATGGATTGTCCCAAACCCGGGTAAACCTGAACTTCATAGATTCCCGTGGCTTTCTTTGGATTGGAACAACAGATGGACTGAACCGCTATGATGGCTATATTTTTAATGTATATAGACACATGCCACTGGATAGCCAGAGTATCTCAAACAATTATATTCATGCAATTGATGAAGACAATAAAGGGAACTTATGGATCGCTACAAATTCTGGACTAAACCGTTTCGATCCCCATACAGATAAGTTTTCAAACTATAACCGGATCTGGGAAGATTCACTTGGCATAAACACAATCATTAAGTCCGTTTACTGCGCTAATAACGGAATTATCTGGGTTCTTACAGATGGATCACTCGTAAAAATGGATGCTGAAAAATTGAACTTTCAGGTTTTTGATTACTTATCAAATCAACAGGAATCAAATTTTCCTCAGGATGCTAATACAGGAATCGTTATGGACCGGAATAATATATTGTGGTTCGGGACGGATCAGGGACTTTATAGCTTTGACAGAGAAAAGGAAAAATTCAGGAAATATTCGCATGATAGAACGAATCCCTATTCTTTAAGTAACAATAAAGTATTATCCGTTTATGAAGACAGAAATGGAGAATTATGGGCAGGAACAGCCAAGGGCCTGAATAAATTTGATCGGCTCAATAAACGGTTTAAGAGCTATTCATTGTTTCCTGATAAAATAGACCCTGGAAGAATGGATGGAATCCACAGTATTTATGAAGACCATGAAGGAAAATTCTGGTTGGCGGGGAATGAAGGTTTATTTCTTTTTGATAAACGAAGTGGAGAAACCCGACTGTATAACCAGTTTTTGGAGGGGAATATCAAAAAAGAGATTAACTATTTAAATTCAGTCATTTGTGACCAATCCAATATTTTGTGGCTGGGAGGATTACAGGGACTTGTAAAGATGGATTTAAAACCTCGTAAATTTGAGCTATATAATTCATCAGAAGGATCTTTCCCAAAGTTATCGGGTACGAATATTTCAGCAATTTTCAAGGAAGAACCGGGATATTTGTGGATTGGTTACTGGAGAGGAGGAGTTGATAAAATAAAGCTTAATGAAGGAAAGCTGATTCATTTCTCGGGAGATGATCACCTTAGGAATCAGAACATCAGAAGTCTTTTCAAAGATTCCCGTAACCGGATCTGGATTGGTACTGCGAGGGGAATCAATATGATTTTACCAGGGGAAAACAAAATCAAGAAATTTGAAGAAGTATTCACCTCTGCTCCCGAAAATATTTTGAATGAAAGGAGTATATACGCCTTTATTGAAGATGAAGATGAAAATATATGGATAGCTACCGACAAAGGGCTGTATGAAGTGCGATCTGATACCAGGGAAATCTATGCTTTTAACAGAATATCAGATACCCACGGGGAGACTCTTATTGGAAGAGTACATGCCATAACAAAAGATTTAAACGACAATATCTGGCTGGGAACAGAGAAAGGACTGATTCTCTATGAACGAAAATTGCAGATCTTTCAAAAGATCATGATGGAGGAAAAATATGACTGGCTTGATATTTCCCCTGTCTATGCTTTGTGTTTGGGACGCAATGGAAGCATCTGGATGGGGACGTCTTATGGACTTAGTATGTATAAGCCTTCGGAAAATGAGTTTATGCATTATGCAGAAAAGGACGGACTTGCCAATAGCTTTGTTTATGCGATCGAGGAAGATCTGAATTCCAATATCTGGGTGAGTACAAACCAGGGGCTGTCTAAATTTAATCCACTGACAAAAAAGTTTAGGAATTACTCAAGAAATGAGGGCTTGCAAGCCTATGAGTTTAATAAAGGAGCTAGTTTTGTTACTTCAGATGGAAAGATGTTTTTTGGAGGGGTCTCAGGTTTGAATTGTTTTGATCCGGATGAGATATACGATAATGCAATTATCCCCGACATTGCGATTACGGATTTTCTTGTTATCTCTCCTTCCGGCATTTTTGATATTCCTGTAGGGAAACACACTTCTTTAGTTAAAATTCGTCATAATCAGAGCTTTACGATTGGTTTTAGTGCATTGGATTTTACAAATCCGGAAAGAAATCGTTTTCAGTATTCTTTGGAAGAACTTGAAAAACCAGGAAACTGGATGAGTTTAGGTGAACAGCATTTTGTAACAATATCTAATTTACCCTCGGGAGAATATGTTTTCAGGGTCAAAGGATCGAACAATGATGGAAGGTGGAGCCCGGCAGGGGCGAGCCTGAGAATTCTGGTTGAAGCTCCTTTCTGGAAAACCCGCCTGGCTTATATTATCTATTTTTCTCTTCTGATGTTACTGTTTTATCTTATCATTCAATACCGGACCAATACTTTACGAAAAACCAACAGGATTCTCAGAGAAAGAGAGAATACCGCCAAAGAAGTAGCAAAGCAGAAAGATTTATTAAGTAAAAGAAATAAAAATATCGAGGACAGCCTGAAATATGCCCACAGGATTCAATCTGCCATGCTCAATACTCCAAAAATATTTAAAAAATACCTTCCTGAATCTTTTATCCTTCATAAGCCTAAAGACATTGTAAGCGGCGATTTTTACTGGATTTCACAACAAGGGGAAAAAGTCTATGTAGCTGCTGTAGATTGTACAGGCCATGGGGTCCCGGGAGCTTTTATGTCGGTAATTGGATTTGAATTGTTCCGGAAGATAGTGAACGCACAAAACCTCAAGGACCCCGGAGAAGTTCTGGATGCATTAAATGATAATTTTCAGGAAATTTTTGGAATTGAAAATGATATTTCATTACGCGATGGAATGGATCTTGCCTTTTGTGAGATTGAGAAAAAGAAAATGAGGTTGAAATATGCCGGCGCATTTAATCCTTTATATCTTATCAGGGATAATAAGCTTATGGAGGTTAAAGGAGACAGGATGTCTATAGGAGCTGATAATGATCCGAGAATTCTAAATGCGGTCGAAAAAAAATTCACCAGTCATACTATTGATCTGCAGGAATCAGATATGATCTATCTTTTCAGTGATGGTTATGCCGATCAATTTGGTGGACCGGAGGGCAAAAAATTTAAATACAGACGCTTCCGTCACTTATTACTCACCGTGCATCAATTGCCGATGGAAAAGCAAAAGGAATTTTTAAATGAGAGTATTGAGGACTGGCGTGGAGAAATAGATCAGATTGATGATATCCTGGTTATCGGAATTAAGGCTGATTTTTATAAAAAGAAGGAAAAATAAACACTTTGCTCTCCAAATTTAAAAGAATCCACACGCAACTTATAGTTAAGGCTCTTCTCTTTCGACCGGATTTAACAAAGCTTGCATTTTTTGGATAAGGACGTCTACCTGAAAAGGTTTACTTATGTAATCGTCCATTCCTGCAGCCAGACAATTTTCACGTGCCCCGGATAGTGCATTTGCCGTAATGGCGATAATAGGAGTACTAGTATTTGTGCTGGATTCTATTTCCCTGATTTTTTTGGTTGCTATTATTCCATCCATCACAGGCATCTGGATATCCATCAGGATGAGATCATATTTGGATTTACCAAACTTATCGAGAGCTTCTTTTCCATTTGCTGCAATATCTATGGACTTGACTGTATCTTTTAAACTGAGCAAAACGATCCTCTGGTTAATCTGATTGTCTTCCACCAGTAACACATTAGCATCTTGTAAACTGAGGATAGATTTCGGTGTTTCACTTTGTGTTGCATTTTCAGGTTCCTCTTTCTTTGCTTTTCGATGAAGGTCTTTCTTATAATTCAATTGAATTTCATAGGCATTTCCCTGGGCGGTTTTTTTATATTTGAATTCACCTCCAAATTCACTAACCTTTTTGATGGTATGATTCAAATTATTATAATCCGTTATCTGATTGATATGGGCAATTTCATTCTCATTTAAAGGCTCATTGTGGGTTTTTATAAAAGAATTATCCAGACGAAATGAAATTCTGAAGGAATCAGCGTTTTCATGTACCGGAAATGCTGATATTTTAATAATTTGTTTGATGTCTTTTTCGGAAAATAATATGCTTTGAATTAAATACAGAAATATTTGTTTTAACCTGATGGGATCTCCAATAAGGTAATGGGAAATTTTTTCTGAAATTACGCTTTCAAGAATCAGTCTCTCTCTATTCCGGAATAGTTTTATAATTGTTTCGATTACTGTTCTGAGGTCAAAGGAAACGTCCATTTCTTTGACTTTTATGAGTTCGGGGCGGGAAATATCGGTAATTCTGTTAATCGATTCCGATAGATTATTGGTTGAAGCTTGTAAGGTATCGATCAACTCTTTTTGTTTTTCATCGAGATCGGCCGAATAGATGAGCCCATTCACAAGAATAATGTTGCTAAGGGAAGTTCGTAACTGATGAGAAAGGTCAGAAATAAACTTGTTGTTTTTTTCCAGTTCTTCTTTGCTATTCTGAATTTCTTCCCGGCTGTATTTTATTTTTTTTTCTTTTATTAAGTGGAAAGAATAAAAGAAGAAAACGATGAGATAATATACCGTGATAAGGTTGATCAAATAATTACGATGGATAAAGGCATCTCCGGAAATTTCAGGGGATATAAAAACCGGAATGACAGCTGCCGGGAGAATAATTGATACAAGCCATATCTTCTGGTTTTCGATAAGGATGGTCGCCATTAAAGGGAAAATGAGCAGCCATAACCATCCATTCGGCAGTGCAGGAGAATAAATGGAATAAATAACAGCAACTGCAGTTAACGCGATCAGCGTCATAGAACCCGCTTTGTTTTTTTCTGAAGGCGGTAAAAGTACGGCATTTAAGAGTACAAGGGTGAAAAGACTCAGGAATACAATCGAATCAAAGATTTCATGTAAGAAAAGTAGTCTAAGACCGGAAATCAACAAAACAATACCAGTAGCAGCTGATAGGGAATTAAACATCAGTTTTCCGTCGATCTTCGGGCTATTTCTGCCATATGAAAGAAAAGAAAGAAGATCATCTTTGCTGTATCTAATACTCATAGGATAATATTCTGGCTATTAAAATGTGATTCGGTTTGTTTAGGTGCTTGAATGAAAAATATTGCTAGTAATCATACGGATATGAAGGTAAAATGTTACCCGGTCCAAATGTCAAATTCTCAGGGAAAGCCAGATACAGAGAGAAGAATAATGTCCGGGACACAGGAAAAATTCATAAAGGAAGGAAGATTCTTTTTTTTTGAATAACTTTGATGGTATTATCAGAAAAATTCCTTTTTTGAATAACAATGATATGAGCTTTGACGTTTTTAGTACAGATGAATGTAAACTTTTTAGATCGTGATGGCAAAATCGGTTAAATTAAGATTTTTTATCGTTTTTTTAATGACTTTAATAGTTCTGCCGGGAACTCTTTACGCACAAAAAGACACCATAAAATATACACCGGAATTCGAATTTAATGATGGCTTCTTTTTTAATTTCAATCAGGTGAAAAATAATGATCCTGTGCCCGGTGCTCGTTTGATATCTGATCATGACCATAATGATGCGGACTTCTACGATAAGATTCTGGAACAAAAAAACATTGCTTTCTTTGATAAAAATGGTGTGAGACAGGAAGTTCCTGTATCCAGACTTTGGGGGTTTTCCAGAAACGGTGTTTTGTATATCAAACTGGGAGAGGGATTTCACCGCATAACCATAGTGGGACAGATATGTCATTTTGTTGCTACTGTGACCACCTATGATGACCGGTATTATGATCCTTATTATTACGATTGGCGTTATAGCCGAAATCCCTACTATGATCCCTATTATCCTTATAACCGGCGCAATACCAGAAATTCTGAAATGAAGCAATATATGCTCGACTTTGAAACGGGTAAGGTTATGGAGTACGATTTCAAAAGCCTGGAAGTTATTTTGATGAAAGACCCTGAACTTTACGATGAATATGTTGCCTTGAGAAAAAGGAAAAAAAAGCAACTTAAATTTTATTATTTACGTAAGTTCAATGAAAGAAATCCACTTTTCATACCGGTCGACAGAAGATTCTGATCAATGTCGTTAACATGGATTTTTTACAAGTTTAATACGCTAATTATAAACCTGCTATAAAAGTTCCGATGTTGGCATCCGGAATGTAGTACCCCCTGCCCCCGAGGAGATGTTAAGGGGTTGGAATCCAACAAAAGTATCGGTTCCGAAAGAGATTTAGGAGTAAAAACAAACTTTTCAGTGTAGACCAATTATTTAATATTGAATGAATATGAGAACGATTTTATTTTTATTTCCCCTGTTATTTTGGGGGACGGTTGCCTTTGCTCAGCGGGAATATTTGCCCACAGAAGCGGATCTTAAACATTTTTCCAGCACCAAAACCTATGTTGTGCTTGATGACAGCCCGCTTTCTGCTTTTAATTTTGAGGTAAAAGAAGTAATGCCGAAAGTGTGGGATATTACGGAATTTGAGTTTATTAAACAATCGGAATTTCCGGAAAAGTCCAAGGATCCGGACGCTTCATTTTTATATACTTCCCTTGTTAGTTTTGAGAGGGATAAAACAGATTCGCGTTATGTTTTTTTACACCTCTCCCTGGGAGGTGATAATATCTCAATGGACGATCTGAGAGATCTTGCTTCTCTGCCTCTCGGTTATGCCGGGGTTGATGCTGATAGTTATATTTATAAAGTGGGAATTCTTTTAAAGTTTATGCAGAAGCATATCAGCTTAATCCGCGAGAACCCGGATCTGATATCAAAGAATATTTTCAAATATTATAATAAGAATATACAGGGTGCCCAGGACAAAACCGTTTATTTTGTTGAAGATGAATTGAACAGAGAAATAGGAACTCCTGCCCGAATTAAACAAATATATCCCTATAAATTTAAAATCGTTGAGCGGGAGGAAATTAGACAAGCTATCCATAATAAAGACAAGGATGTGGTATTTCTGCATAAAGTAGGACCTGAAGGAAAAAAACTCAGGGCACGATGTTATAAAATTTTGATAGGTGCAGGAGATGCCGATTTCTATTATTTTGATTATCACATGATAAACTCAAAAAAACCCGATGGCTTTCTGAAGTCGGATCTGAAAAAACTAGCGAGATAATGGATCCCCCATTTATAATGTATGTTTATCAGTGTGGGTGAGTGCCCCGACCGACACTACCTAACATTTGTCATGAAAAACTTGAAATATTAGCAGTATCTTCAGGGTGTTAATTTAGGTTTATAGGGTGCTTGGAT
>CAZQOV010000129.1:0-9139 GCA_964595055.1 uncultured Bacteroidaceae bacterium
TAGCGATTTGTGAAGGTGAATCCATAGAAATCGATGCGGAAGGGGAATACTATTCTTACCTGTGGCATAATGGAAGTCAATTCCCGTCGATTAGAACTTCAACCGAAGGATATAAGAGTGTGAAGGTAACAGATGCATACGGCTGTTCCTGGTCAGATAGCGTTTACCTTTCGGTTCATGAACTTCCTGAAGTGGATCTGGGTCCTGACACTGCCTTATGTGGTATTGAGCAGATCATGCTTGACGCCGGTCATGACGGAGTAGTATTCAATTGGTCTACGGGAGACACCTACAGGGAGATTATTGTATATGAGGGAGAACAGACCATCTGGGTGGAAGTCACCAATGAACACAATTGTGTTTCCTACGATACCATAAATATCAATCCCTGTTCTCCGGAAGACCGGTTTGCCGAAATGCCAACTGCCTTCACGCCGAATGGAGATGGTAAGAATGACGTTTGGAGAATCCCGGAACTGGAGCCTTTTCCTGATGCCGTTGTGGAGATCTACGATCGGTGGGGCAATATGGTTTACCGGTCCGAACCCGGTTATTCAGATCCCTGGAATGGTGTTGCCTCAGATGGAAGAACCATGCCGATGGATTCATACTATTTCATTATCAATTTGAACGATGGAAGCTCTGATCCGGTAGTGGGAACGGTAACCATTATAAAGTAACGACGTAAGAATAAATTATATATGTGAATGGGAGCGGGTAGTCTGAGAAAATGGGGGTTGGAAATTCCCTTACAAAAGGAAAAATTTGAGGTGTAGCTTGAACCTATGAAAAGATCGCTTTTTTATATCATTTTATTAACCGGTTTGGTTCGAATAACCCATGCTCAGCAGGTACCGCTTTACAGTCAGTACATGATGAATGGGTTCCTGTTAAACCCTGCAGTGGCAGGGAGTGAGGGCTACACTGCGATAAATATAACGGCCAGGGAACAATGGCTGGGGCTGAGAAATGCACCACGCACTCATGCATTGAGCGGGCAAACCCGGATTTTAAAAAACAGTTATATCTCCAAAAATGCTTCAATTAAGCGAAGGAGGCGAATGGCATCCAGGAGTGGTAAGGTGGGTTTGGGAGGATATGTTTTTAATGATCGAAACGGTCCGATTGATCGCACAGGAATTCAATTATCTTATGCCTACCACATTCGAATGCGCCAGTCCCAGCTTTCTTTTGGGATTTCAGGGATTGCCTACCAGTTTTCTGTCGACGACAGTAAGATAAGGCTTCAGGAACAGGACGATGAGCTATATATGAATGCAGCAAAATCGGTGTTTATCCCCGATGCAAGCGTGGGGGTATACTTTTCTAATCCTGAATTTTATGCCGGTTTTTCTGCTTCTCAGCTTTTTCAATCTTCACTGATATTAGGACAAAGCAAACGGTATGCGGAATACAAAATGCGAAGGTATTATTATTTTACCGCCGGTTATGATGTATACATCAATGATTATTTCACCATAGAACCCTCCTTTCTGATCAAAAGTAATGAAAACAGAACCTCGCAGGCTGACCTTAACGTCAAGTTCATCTTTTCCGATGAATATTGGGGGGGATTATCCTACCGCACAGGTGGAGCTATGGTATTTATGGGCGGAGTGAAAGTGGATAAATTTGTTTTTGGTTACGCCTTCGATTATACCCTCAGCTCCATCATGAAAAGAACTTATGGCTCCCATGAATTTATGATCGCCGTTCTGTTCGGAGACAGCGCAAGAAGATACAGGTGGCTTAACAGGTACTAGGTTAAGAAGTATTAATACAGGCAAATTCCAGTACTCATAGTTAGAAAAGTTAGGGTTTCTGCAGAAGCGGAAACGTTAGAGAGGATGTCGCGATTTTATTCCCAGGCAATCTATTTCTTTTAAACCTCATGAATCAAACCCAAATTTTTTGTGATGATCCTTCTAAGGTTTATGGTCCTACCCACTGTTCACTCTACGCCTCTCACCACTTACCATTTACCGCCTACCGCTTACTCTAATCACTGCCAATTAAAGTTAGATACCCGGATATGCTGTTGCGATGCTAAGGCAATGATACCTCCCCAACCTGAACCATCTTCCATTCTTTTTGTTCTAATCTTAAATCATAAAGTATTATGCTATGGATTTAAGTGATAAAAAATGTGTACCCTGCGAAGGGGGAGTTCCGAAAATGAAACCCGAAGAGATTAAAGAATATAATGGCAGACTAAAAACCCCATGGGAAGTTCAGGATGATATGAAAATCCGCAGAACCTTTGAGTTTGATAATTTCAAGGAAACAATGAAATTCGTTAATCAGATTGCTGATCTGGCTGAAGAAGAGGGCCATCATCCTGTTATGCATGTTTTTTACGGGAAAGTTGAAGTTGAGTTCTGGACGCATGCTATCATGGGACTTTCTGAAAATGATTTTATTATGGCTGCCAAAATCGAGAAATTTTAATCCCGCGTAGCTGGATTTTTACAGAAATTATTATACGAGTCCTCTTGTTTTAACCCTGAATTCAACATTCATGAAAGCATTAAAGCTTAGCATTGGATTTCTTTTTTTGTTTGCTTTTTCAACCTATTCTCAGAAAATTATTTCAGCCAAAGTATTGGATAAGGGAACACTTCAATCGCTCGTTGGAGCAAATGTTAGCATAAAAGGCTCTCATACAGGAACCATTACAGATCAACAGGGCGAGTTCAGCCTTCCGGTGAAAGATACAACGGCTGTAATAACAATTTCCTATATTGGTTATGAAAGCATTTCATTTACCGCAGGCACCTTTGATGAAATTGCCGGATTGGAAGAAGGAGAAAATTTGGTTCTACTTGAACCTGTAGTTACGGCATTCGGGAATGAAGTGGTCGTTGTCGGGAATCGGGGAGATGCCAGAACCGTAACCTCATCTGCTGTTCCGGTGGATAATTTTCCTGAACCTGTACTTAAGCAAACCGGTAAATATGATCTTACGCAGCAGTTAAATCGTCTGGCTCCGTCTTTTTATTCCACCAGGTTGACTTATTCAGATGCCACAGATCATATGGATCCTGCAACACTACGGGGGATGAATCCGGATCAGACTCTTGTTCTTGTCAATGGGAAAAGACATCATCCATCTGCGGTTGTGAACACGCTTGGTGTTGTTGGTCGTGGTTCAGTCTTAAATGATTTGAATACCATTCCTTCTTCTGCTATTGAGAGGGTGGAGATTCTGCGCGACGGAGCATCCGCACAATATGGCTCTGATGCGATTGCCGGAGTTATCAATATTGTTTTGAAAGAAGATACATCCAATCTCAATATTAACACCCAGATCGGTCAACGCTATGAAGGAGATGGGTTTAAAACCAATTTTGGACTGAATTACGGTTTTGGCTTCGAAGACGGATCCCGGATCAATTTTACTTTCGAGTACAGAGACCGCAAAGGCACAAACCGGGCAGGCATCTATGAAGGGCTTATTTATAGCACCGATACAGAGGATGATGGAATCAGTTTCGAGGAGCATCTCGCCAATGATAATAAAACCCTGGAAGACAGGGGCTTGACACGGGAAGACTTCCGGCTTAACCTCGGAAATTCAGAAATGAAAAACATTTCAGTGTTTATAAATGCCAACATTCCATTAAGCGAGAATCTTAAGCTTTATGCATTTGGTGGAATAAACAATCGATACAGTATATCTGCCGGGGATTACCGGTTTCCAAACGACCCTGACCGGAACGTTCTGGAGGTCTATCCCAATGGTTTTCTTCCCCGGATTGAAGCGGGCATGAACGATGAATTTGTTTCGCTCGGCCTTGAAGGGAAACTCGGCCAATGGGACTTTGATCTCAGTAATACTACCGGGGCAAACAGCATGGATTTTTTCGTAAAAAATTCCGTTAATGCTTCTATGGGAGAAACCAGTCCAACCCAATTCGAATCGGGCGAAATAGGATTTTTTCAGAACACAGCGAATGTTGATCTGAGCCGCGATTTTGGAGATATGCTGAATTTGCCGGAATTGACCCTTTCTGCAGGTGCAGAATACCGTTTTGAAAGGTATCAGATTTTTGCCGGTGAAGAAGATTCCTGGATCAATGAGGACAGGGTGTCATTTCCTGGTGCCCAGGGGTATCCCGGCTACCAGCTTTCCGATGAAACGGATGAATCAAGAAGCAATTTCGGGGTTTATCTTGATCTTTCTTCTCAACTTGGTCCTTCATTTTACCTGACGGCTGCCGGACGTTTTGAAAATTATTCGGATTTCGGGAACAATCTTTCAGGGAAGGTGGCTGCAAGATATTCCATTTTTGATTTTCTGAACCTAAGAGGTTCTGCCAGTACAGGATTCAGAGCCCCCGCCTTGCATCAAAATTATTATAGTTATACAGGCTCTTACTATTTTGGAGGAACCCTTTATGAGGTGATGACTGCCCCAAATTCCAGTCCGGTAGCCGAAGCCTTTGGAATACCTGATCTCCGGGAAGAGACCTCTCTGGGTTATTCTATTGGAGTGACTTCAAGAACCAACTGGAATACCTTACTGACAGTAGATGTATATCAGATTGATGTGAAAGACAGGATTGTTCTTTCAGGATCCTTTTATAAATATTTTGGAATTAACGTTGTGGACAGCCTTCTGGCTGATCTTCCCAATGTCGGGGCTGCTCAGTTTTTCACCAATGCCATTGATACCCGCACGAGAGGAATTGATGTGGTTTTATCACAAAAATTCAGTTTGCCTCAAAGTATTCTGGGTATTTATGTGGGATTGAATCTGAACGAGACGGAAATAAAAGATATCAATACCAGTGAGCAGATTGAAGAGAATAATCTTGAAGACATATTTTTCGACCGTCAATCACAAGCATTGGTTGAGTTAGCTCAGCCGAAAAGCAAAGTAAACCTTGGCATTGACTATCGGTTCAGGGACTTTAAAGCGAATGTTCACTTCACCCGTTTCGGGGAGGTCTCATACAGAGGCAACACAGGCACGAATCAGGATCAGGACTATTCTCCGAAATGGCTCACAGATTTGCGCATGGGCTATAGAATTAGTTATTTCCTTACCGCATACCTAGGTGCTGCTAATCTTTTTGATGTTTATCCGGACAGGAATAATGAGACACTCGAAAGCATGGGACGTTTCCCTTACAACACTGCGGTTACCCAGTTTGGCTTTAATGGTGGATTTTATTACCTGGGGCTTGAAATTGATTTTTGATATGCTTTTCTGCCTTCAGTCCAAAAGCTTACTGCTTTTTTTCAGAGACCTATAAACAGGCTAATTTATTTGCAAGAAATAACGACAGGCAGTAAAATTTTCGCATGTTTAACGCTCCATAAGTGATGGATAGGAGGCAATGAAAACAACATGTTTTATATTTTGATTGATGGCTTCCTCAACAAGAGGTTTCAATAACTCTTCAGCTTCCGGAGTAGCGGAAGGACCACAAGGGAACAGTATTTCTTTTTCTTCCAATGCGGGTTTGAAAGTTGAACGATCCCGGAAATCCCATCCATGGGAGAGAATTATTTCACCAGGCTTGCCGTGATTTTTGCACCCTGTAAACATAGCGGAATACCCCCACCCGGATGTACACTTCCGCCAACAAAGTATAAACCTTCCAGTCGGGAACTGAAATTGGGATGCCGGAGAAAAGCGGCAAATTTGGAATTGGAGCTTGAACCGTAAAGTGAACCTTTGTAAGATGAAGTTTTGGACTCGATTTCCCGGGGATCGAGTATGTATTCGGCCCTGATATCTCTCTCTACATCTTTTTTCAGAATATCCGACAGCTTTGTAATGATGTTTTTCCGGGTCCTTTGAACGATCTCTTCCCAGTCCTGGTTTTCATTCCGTGGAGCATTGACCATCACAAACCAGTTTTCATGACCTTCCGGAACATCATCCGGACTTTCTTTTGAGCTGATGTTGATATAGATGGTGGGGTCATCATGAATGTCTAAACGATCAAACAGGAATTCAAACTCCTCCCTGTAATTATCGCTGAAGAAAATATTATGAAGTTCGAGTTCAGGATAACTGTTTCCTATTCCCCAGTAAAATACAAGAGCAGAACTCGAGCGCTCCTGATTGAGCGTTCGTTCTGGTCTTTTTATGCCCGGAAGTAATTTTCTGTAAGTGGGAACAACATCCATATTAGAGATGACAATATCAGCATCATATTCATTTTTGGAAGTTTGCACGCCTGTTACTTTTTTGTTTTTATGGAGGATTTCATTCACTTCCTCTGAAAACCTGAATTCCACACCCAATTCCATGGCAAGATGGTAAAGGCTCAGGGTAATATTATACATTCCGCCTTCCGGGAAATACACACCTGTACCATGTTCCAGGCTAGATATTATGTTCAGGATACCGGGGGCCTTAAACGGGCTGGAGCCATTGTATGTGGCCATCCTGTTGAACAGTTGAACAAGCTTGGGGTGTTTAAGTCGTTTCCGGTTGGCTTCATCCATGGTCTTAAAAATATCCATCTCGTGAAAGTATGTTCCTGCTTTAAAGAAATCGGCCGATAAATAGTTGGTAAATTTATGAAGCGATTTCTCCAGGAATACCGGTGATGTTTTTTCATAGAGCTTCACAGCATGTTCAACATATTTTTTTATTATTTTTCGGTCAATGTCCAGCTTATTTTCGATTTCAGCGGCAAGTTTATCTTTATCAGACCATGCATAGAGGATGGTTCCGTCACTCCAGTAATATTTGCAGGCAAGTTCAATTCTTTTATAGGTAAAATATTTTTTTGGATCCTTTCCGGCGAGTTCGAACAGTTCTTCAACAAAAAACGGCATTGTAAAAAGAGAGGGACCAAGGTCGAAACGATATTTTCCCAGTTCTATCAAATTTAACTTCCCTCCGGGACCCTCATCCTTTTCGAACACAGCGACTTTCATTCCTTTTGCTGCAAGACGGATGGCTGTTGCAATTCCGCCAATTCCGGAACCTATGATCACAACATTTTTTTTCATTTTTATTTTCGTTTATTGTGGGATGTGATTTTACCGGACTTCAAAATTCGTTATAATGAAACATCAAAAAAGCATGAAAGTTTATCCCTTAGCCGGGGTCTGTCAATAAAGTAGAGTTTTAGCCAGACGCTAGCTATCGGGGAAGATATCGGACATTATGGACAGACTCTAGCTAATGACACCCCACTCCAGTCCCTTTTGCCGGGATTTTTTTATTTCATTTTTCAGAATCCGGTTTTTTTCCTGATTTAATTCAGGATCATTATCAATGATAGCTGCAGCGATATCCCTTGCATACTGCAGTATCTGTCCGTCTTTACCCAGATGCGCGATTTTCAGGTCAAAAGGAATGCCGCTTTGCTGGGTACCTTCAATATCCCCGGGTCCTCTTAGCTTGAGATCGGTTTCTGCGATTTCAAAGCCATCATTGGTCCTTACCATGGTTTCCAGCCGTTTTCTTCCATCTTCAGAAAGTTTATAGCCTGACATTAAAACACAATAGGATTGATCGGCGCCTCTTCCTACTCGTCCACGTAACTGATGCAATTGAGACAGTCCAAAACGCTCTGCACTTTCTATCACCATAACTGAAGCATTTGGAACATCAACGCCTACTTCAATAACAGTAGTGGCAACAAGAATGTGCATTTTTCCTTCTTTGAAAAACTTCATGGCAATATCCTTTTCATCAGGTTTCATTTTCCCATGGACCACACCGACGAGATATTCCGGAGGGGGGAAATCCTTAACCAGGCTGTGATAACCATCTTCAAGATCTTTGTAATCCATTTTTTCCGATTCTTTGATAAGCGGATATACAATGTAGGCCTGACGGCCTTCGGCTATTTGTTTTCTAAGAAAACCATGCAGCCTTAATCGCTTGTTATCATAGATGTGGATGGTTTTCACAGGTTTACGCCCGGGAGGCAATTCATCGATTACCGAAACTTCCAGGTCACCATAAAGAGTCATGGCCAGTGTTCTGGGGATAGGGGTAGCCGTCATAACCAGCACATGGGGCAGATTCTCACTCTTTTGCCATAAACGGGCCCGCTGTGCCACTCCAAAACGATGTTGTTCATCTATAACCACAAGTCCCAGGTTATTGAACTGAACCGTATCTTCTATGAGCGCATGTGTGCCTACAAGAATGTTGAGGCTTCCGTCTTGTAAAGCAGCATGGAGAATCTCGCGTTTTTTCTTGCGTGTGGATCCCGTGAGCAAACCGCAATTAATCTTCATTCCTTCCAGGAACTTTGATAGGGTATTAAAGTGCTGGTTCGCAAGAATCTCGGTGGGGGCCATTATACAGGCCTGATAACCATTGTCGATGGCAATAAGTGCCGTCATCAGGGCTACCAGAGTTTTTCCACTGCCTACATCCCCCTGAAGTAAGCGATTCATTTGTTTTCCCGAGCCGAGATCTCTCCTGAACTCTTTGAGCACACGTTTTTGTGCGGAAGTTAGTTCAAAGGGAAGCTTGTGATGATAGAAATTATTGAAATGCTCTCCCACTTTTTCAAAAATATAACCTTTGAATTTTTTTTGTCTTCCCGCCTTCAACCTGAGTATATTTAACTGGATGTAAAAGAGTTCCTCAAATTTTAAGCGGAATTCTGCCTTTCTTAATATATCATGATTATCAGGATAGTGAATATTTTTCAGTGCCTGCCATAGCGGAATTAATCCGGCATTTTTTAAGACATAGGCAGGAAGGGTTTCTTCCAAATTTCTCCCAATTTTTTCGAGCAGACTGTGAACGAAATTTTGGATTGCTTTTGATGTCAGATAATTGTTTTTCAGCTTTTCTGTTGAGGAATAAATCGGTTGAAGACGGGTGGCCAAGAGTATTTGTCGGGAAATATCATCAATATCCGGGTGGACCAAATTGATTCTGTTTTTAAAAATGGTGGGCTTTCCGAATACGATATATTCACTCCCGGGCTTGTATGTTTCAGGGATCCATTTAAATCCCCTGAACCAGATCAATTCAATAATACCTGTTCCATCTGTGAATTGGGCAACCAGTCGGCCCGGCCCTTTTTTTGCACCAACTTTTTCAAATGAAATAATTTCCCCTTTCAGCTGGACATAGGGGAGATCAGAGTTCAATTCACTGATCTTATAAAATTTTGTCCTGTCCACATAGCGATATGGAAAAAAG
>CAZQOV010000130.1:0-5410 GCA_964595055.1 uncultured Bacteroidaceae bacterium
TCAGTAATTTTATTCTCTGTTCAATTTCCGGATAAAAAGAAATTCTGTTATTATGGATGTAAAACACCAGCAATATTCCAACCAGCGCTCTTTGCCATACCTTGTTCTCCTGATCTTCATAAATATCAAAAAGGATCTTGATCTTCTCAATATCAAAATGACGCAAAAGTGATAAGGTAAGAGCACTTACAAGTAGAGATTTATAATACCAGGGAAACTCTGAATTTCCAGTGGCTTTTTGCAAAAGATTTATATGGGATTCAGTGACACGGTTATTTAACCAGAATACCTTAAAGAATTCGGATAGTCGATTACGTGTATCATCTTCCGCTTCTTTGGATTTATTAACAGATTCATCACTCACCTCTCCGGTTAATTCAACTTCATTGCTGACCAAAACTTTTTTTATCCATTCTTCCAGTTCTTCCATCTTAAATTCAGATTCTCTTCTGTACCTTTCCATCAATTTATAATGCGCCAGCATTCCTTCCTGGATTATAATTTCTTCCTTTACTTCATCACTAAGTTCCAGAATGGATTTGATGAGCCTGTTAAATACTTGTTCCTTCTCAGGATCATCGCCTTTCTCAAATGTATAAGTAAGGATATTCCTGTATGTCTCACGATAATTCTCCAGGCGATTGGCAAAATCTGCATTATGACAGATGCTCGTGAGTTTATTCAGAATTGCAAATGCCTCTGTAATTCTTTTTTGCTCAATAAGCTGATGTATTTTTCTGTATTGCCGTATTAACTCTTTATATGACATTTTTCACGCTTTAATTCCTTAAGCACAATAATTCCAATTCTTAAACTGGAAATACAAAAATCTTTCCGTTATTCGTAACTGCATCTTTTTTGTCAAAATGGCAGCAGGTATATTAATTACCGATGGTCAGAAAAGTAGAAACGGATTGCCTGGTTTTATAAACAGTTTGATAATGAGTTAAATATTTGCAATGAAGCAAAAGGATTATTTTGGGCGAGAGTTCAATTCAATATTTTTTCTGGTGAATAACAGTTAAATGCATAATATTAGTGTGGTTGAACGAATCGATAATTGTATATTGTGTTTCCAAATACTATTTTAACCAGGATAACTCCCGGAGGAATAAAATCAAGATTTAATGTAGAATTCGTTGAATGGGTGAGGCTTGTATGATGCAGCAGTCTTCCGGAAAGATCATAAAAACCTGCATGAAGTTTTCTATGGTTCCGTGAATTCCTGGAGTTTATTTCCAGGTGCTTGAGTCTGGAATTATATTTTAAAGTGAGATTGTGTTTTTTAAGCTCAGGACTGGAACTGTATAAATATGAAACGTCGCGACTGGCGAAGTAACCAGATACATCGTGTACGGTGAAGCGAAATATAACTCCGCTAAGATCCTCTTCTTTTATTTCATAGTGAAATATGATCGTGTCGCCCTGTGGGGATGGTTCAACAAGGGTCAGGAGTCTATTTTCATTTGCCGGATCTTTCAAAATCTCCAGTGTATTAAGCGGACGAGATTCATTTGCCGGAAGTATTTTTAGCTCAAAAATGAGTGTGTCACCCAGTCCGCCCTGCAAGACGGAATTTCTTCCCAGAGCTACCGTTGGAGGAGTATTATCGATGTTTATAGTATAAAAAACCGAGGATGAATCGTTACGTTCATCATATACAACCGTTGTGTGCAATATAAACACCTGCAAAATATGAAACCGACACTTTTAATTTTGACATTTTTAATATTCCTGATTAACGGAAATTCTCAGGAATATCACCCGATTGTTAATGAGACAAATAATTGGAGTGTTGTATCTGGAGGAATTGGAGCGATTTTGAAAGTTTGTTGTGTCGAAACAAATCATTATAGATTTGTGGGTGATACGACAATTCAAACAACTGATTATAAAAAAATCTTATCTTCGACTGATTCGATTAATCAAACCTGGGAAACAATTGGGTTTATAAGAGAAGATACAATTCAAAAGAAAGTATGGATAAGGGATTTAGAAAATAAAGAAGGATTAGTTTATGATTTTGATTTGTTGTTAGGAGAAGAAATAACTCTATACAATCCATTCTTTTGGGATACTCTTACTTATAATGTTTCAGAAATTGATTCGATTCTCATTCAAACTGAATACCGAAAGATATTTACCTTAAAAAATGAAGGTTGGGCAGAAAAATGGATTGAAGGAATTGGTAGTGAATTTGGGATTGTAAATTGTAACATTTACGGATTAGCAGGTGGATTTCGAGAACTACTATGCTTCTCTGATAATAATATTCAATATATGAATCCTAAATTTGAAACTTGCCATAAAACTAGTTTTACTCCTGCAATTACAAATCAAAACATTGATAAAGCGACAATAAATCAAACTTATAATTATCAAATCACGACAACAGAAATTTTTAAATACGATTCAATATCTTTTTTTCTAAGCGGTAGTTGGTTACCAAGTGGACTGAAATTAGATAAGGAGACTGGATTAATCTCTGTTATTCCAACTAAAACAGGAACTTTTCATCTTTTTATTTGTGTTTTAAACAATGGATATGTAACGGATTATCTGGAAACAGATTTAGTCGTTGATAATAATACTTCGATAAATTCGATTAATAGTGAAAATCAAATTCAGATTTATCCTAATCCTGTAAATGACATGTTGTTCGTTGATTCTGGCAATAATGATTATTGTTGTACATTAGAAGTAACTAATTTGACAGGGAAGCAACTGATTTTGAAAAACATTGACAGAAAACAAGACAATGTAAATATCGGAAATTTGATAAATGGGCTTTATGTAATATCTGTTTACAATCAAGAAACGGGAGAAAAAATAGTGACAAGGAAACTGATAAAAAATTAAGTACTGCACACAACACGCAATATACGTAAGCCGGGGGATTGTGGGTAATTTATACTTTTGTACATTTACTCAAAATTGTAACGGTTTGATAGGTTGGTGCTTCGAAATCCCGGCCTACGCATATTGCCAACCGATTTAAGGCGGATCTGATCAGGATCTTTCTGAATGAAATAACTGACGGAATCCTCATAATGATCGACCGCTGAGAATGATTTCTGGGATATCGTCAGATAATTGTCCTGAATTATTTCATAAACTCTGAATGCTGTAATTTTTCTTGAACTGTTTCTGGCATACGCGTTGATTTTGAATCGAATGGAATCACCTGTAGAATAATTCCCATAATAAACCTGGGGATCCAAATCGATTTCCGGAAGACCAGAACCGGTTTTGATCAGGCGCAGAACATCAAGATGCAGATAACCATCCGTACTTTTGTTTGTGATCTTAAGGGAATCCCGGGGACTCAGTTGCCTGCTGCCAATATTTACGAAATGATTCCGGGTTAATGAATCCTGGTTCAAATAAAGGGTATCTTCTCTGCCAGGACTCAAAAAGAATATAAGCTCTATGGAATCGCTGTAATTGTATTCACTCTCTGAATTATTGTAGAATTCCAATCTGTATTCAGCGGGCAGTATATCCTCAAATGAATAGACACCTGTTTCTCCTTTGTCAAAGATCAATGTATTGGTTTCGGGAATTCTTTTGTTTTCAAGACTATCCAATGGTATTTGTAGTCGATTAAAATAAGCAGGATCATTATTTCTTAGCATGAATGCTTTTTTGATGCTTACTACTGATGGTATGTACCGTGGATTCCCATCGGAGGGTTTATTGATCACTTCATCATATACCGAAAAAACTGAAGACCCACCTCCATCAAGATTGATGGCATTGATGCAGCCTAATTCAAGAAGTATTTCAGAAAGGGTATGAAGGCTTACACCTTTTGAGTGATCCTGTCTTCCATCTATCACCAGGTTGATTACTTGTCCATCGCCTCTGACTCCTATCGCTGTTCTCGGGGCAATTGAGCCGGTAATGTCAACGGGAAATAACTCAGGGGTATAATTTGTGTTTATCACACTATCCTGAATGAGTAGAGGTCCACCTCCAATTGCTTCACTCACGTTCCATGTTTCTCCTCCTTCGGGATATTCCGGTGTGGGTTGTGGAAGAGGCAGATTCTCGGTTGTATTTGGACTGGGTTCCGGGTAAGAATAGGTTTGATTATTATTACTGAATGTATAAATGTATGTTGCCTCAGCATTGAGATTCGGGTCTACACCGAATGCACTTCTCGTGGGATAATACAGGTAATTGTCATTGTTATGAGAACGGTTAACTGCCCTGGTGTTTGGCACAAGGGTGTTATAATTATTAATCACGAGGCTATAAGAAACATTGGTTCCAAAGTATCCTCCGTTGGTTATAAGAACAATATCTTCAGGACTTTCTGAAAAATATTTTCCGGGTTTTTGGTTATATTCAGAATATAAAGGGTAGAATACGAGGTCACCTCTGGAAATATCAGTGATGCTGTAATATGCTGTAACGGTATCTCCTTCAATATTCCCTGCTGCTTTAAAGATTTCTATTCCATCAGGGATTTTTTTGTTCAATGAATCGAGGCTTTTCCATTCGAGCAGGGGTTGTGTCAGGGCATGAGCTGGAAAGGTCAGGATGAGGATAATATAGAATATCCTGGTGGGCATAGTGCTGGTGTTTTCTGCTAAGGTACTAAAAATCTGGGATGGAGCAGGGCTTAAGTTTTACTTTCACACCCTCAGGGTCTTAGACCCTGAGGGTGTGAAAGTATCGATCGCTTAAGCATTAGTAAATCAATATATAAAAGATAATTAACTAAATTATTTCTTGAGTAAAAACACTTAAATCTTCTTCATGGACCAGATGAACCATCTCATCATGCATAGCCTTAAAATCTTCTTTTTTATTGAACCATCCAAATACCTTCTTTTTATCCAGGTTAGTGGATTTTTGGGAAATGAATTCATGAAAGCTGCTCCAGGGATATTCAAGTGGATGATCCCTGAAGCCATGGTTAACCGGATTCATATGAATATATAATACCAATTGCTGAAAATAAATCCTGTTTTCAACCTTTTTTCTGCGAAATGGATGCTCAAATAAACTCCCTGTCCTATCATATCTTTTATTAAAAGCTTTTGTATAAGCATTAAATAGATTTGAAAACTGTTGATATACCCTGTCATTGGCCCTCATTTTCGAAAGTCTTGCAATCTCTTGATAATTTAAAATATCTTTCTCCTTATTGACCCTTACAAAAAAATGAAAATGATTTCCCATTAAAACCCAGGCGAAACATTTTGCAACCGGTATGATATACCGGTTAAAAAGACGAAGAAAATGCTCATAATTTTCATTTTCACGGAATAAATTACAGGAGTTTATACCCCGATTGTGGATGTGGTAATAGCTATCACATTCCAGTTTTACATACTTTAATTTTTTCATAATAAATTGTTTTTTAAGGCCTTGTCATTGAACCCTTAGGGTCTAAAACCCT
>CAZQOV010000130.1:5510-9115 GCA_964595055.1 uncultured Bacteroidaceae bacterium
CCGGGATAAAACATCAATCAAAGCTTCGGGGTTATCTTTGTTTAAGGTAATAGTGCAGTGTAATGCCAGCCTCAGGAAATAATCATTATATCTGAATGAAATGATTTTTAAGTTAAACCTCCCTGTTTTCCTCCCTCTCCATGTATTTTCGGGTATATTTCAACTCAGCAAATGAATATTCCTCACCAAGCGCTTTCCGTGCATCAGCTAATTTGTCGCTTTCTGCACGGGAGAAGTACTCCTTTATCCTGTTGATCTTTTCATTCTCAACAAAATCAGAAATATCAAGCAATCCTTCTTTTATTTTTTCCGCAAGATGTCCTTCAATTGTGCCTGAAACCAAACCTCTCTCTTTTGCGATTTCTTCAATGCTCATGCCGGAATTATACATTCTGTAGCTAATATCAGCGGTAGGAGTTTTTTCTGTTCTGGTTTTCTCTGCTTTTTTCTTTTCTTTCTTTTTTACTTCTTCTCCTGATTCTTCCTCCCTCTTCTTTGGTTTTGATGCGCCGGGTTTTTCTTCTTCAAGCTTTATGGTGTTGATGGCACCGGACGACTGGATGATCCGGAGAAGTTCTTCTCCATAGGTTTCCAGTTTAGCCTTCCCAATGCCTTTGATTCTCTTCATCTCTTTTAAGGTGGCCGGTGCATAATTACTCAAGGTGATTAAGGGCTTTAACTGTATTACCATATAGTGGGGAATGGCTTTTTCCTCTGCCACCCTGTTCCTCCATTGGATAAGGTTACTGTATAGCTTTGGATTCCTGACATCGCCGGTATCACCTGTCTCAATTTTTCCGGAAAGGGAGGTCTTTTTCTTCCTGGGTAGCTCTTCAAGCTGTGCTTTGGCTTTAACTTCAAGATAATTGGCTAGATCAAAGCCATTTTGACAGGCTTTCAAACAGGTGTTTTTAAAATGTATAAGCTGGCGAACCTGATCAAAAGAGTTATTTATGAGCTTTTTCACCTCTTTATTATCGGTTTCGAATTCTGCATTTTCAATTTTCTCACCAAATATGTTTTTCAACTTATCAAGGAAATAAGCTGAGGCTCCGGAAATCTTTTCCTGTAACCTCAGGTTCTTGTCAAGTGCCATATTTTCCCTGAGCATTTGTCTGATTTTAGGATGAAAACGCTCCGAGATTGTAAGGATATCTTTTGCAAACAAAGGGTGCAAACTTTCAATGATCTGCCGAAGATTACCGACAACTATTCTATTGTGTGAATCGAGATCTTTTTTCAATTTTAAAAGGGTAAAATTAATGTGTTTAAAACCAAATAGCTCTGTCAGAAGATTCTCTTCAAATGCTTTTCTTGCTCGCGATAGCTGATCTTCGTTGGGAGGATTGTTTTCCACATTTTGAGTAAAACCGGTTACTTCGGAGTTGTGAATGAAACATGAGGGATCGATGGGTGTGTTAAGGACCATTCCTTCAAGGCTTTTGCAACGGCTCAGGGCTACATAAACCTGACCGTGGGCAAATGAAGCTGCGGCATCAATAATGGCTTTTTCGAAGGTTAATCCCTGACTTTTATGAATGGTAATGGCCCAGGCTAATTTCAGGGGTAGCTGTGTGAATGTACCCGTGACTTTTTCACTGATCTCCTTTGTATTCCTGTCGATGCTGTATTTCATGTTTTTCCATTCCACAGGGTCTACATCAATTACATTATCTTCCCCTTCACATTTTATAAAAATGGTGTTTTCTTCCATTTCAACAATGACACCGATCTTCCCGTTATGGTATCTTTTTTCCTTCGACTGGTCATTCTTAACAAACATGACCTGGGCACCGGATTTGAGTTCAAGTACGGGGTCAGTAGGGAAGGAGTGTTCAGGGAAATCGCCAACAATCTCAGCTTCAAATGTCCGGCTTTTATGAGATAAAAGACCCAAACGGCTCTTATTGATGCTTCTTGCTGTGGCATTATGAGTGGTAAGAATAATGTAGCCTTCATTATCTTCTTCAATAAAACCCGGGATGTACCTGCTGTTTAATTTTTGAATGGACGCATTATCAAGATTCTTGTTTCTAACTTTATTCAGTATTTCAATAAAATTCTGATCGCTTTGCCGGTATACATGATCAAGCACAATGCTTACGAAATTTGTTTTTTGTAATGCCTTACTGCTGAAGAAAAAAGCATTCTGATAATGTTCTCTTAAAAGTACCCACTCATCTTCTTTAACAACCGGAGCAAGCTGCTCCAGATCGCCAATCATGAGTAATTGTAACCCGCCGAAAGGCTTTTCAGGATCCCGGTATTTACGTAAAACCTCATCAATGCCATCCAACAGATCGGCCCTCACCATACTGATCTCATCAATGATCAGCAGATCCATGCTTTTGATGATGTTTATCTTTTCCATGTTAAATTTGCGTTGAAAAGAGGATTTGTCTCCCGCAGCGGCATTTCTTCGTGTATCCGGGATAATGGGGCCGAAAGGCATCTGGAAGAAAGAATGTATGGTAACTCCCCCGGCATTGATAGCGGCAACACCCGTAGGAGCCACAACCACTGCTCTTTTTAAGCCTTTCCGTTTAATGTTGTGCAAAAAAGTCGTTTTTCCTGTTCCTGCCTTTCCCGTGAGAAAAATATTTTCACCGGTAAAATTCACAAAACGATAAGCCAGGTCAAGTTTGGTGTTTGACATAAACAAAATATTAATCAGCTAATCCGAATTTAATGCTACGGATATACCCCCTAAAATAAGACTCTTAAAATTTACTTGCTACCTATTAATAGAAAAAAACACAATATCTCAGCGTTTTTTTAAATAAAAATACCACAAGTATCCGGTAAATGTATAATAAAAATACTGTAACCCATTATTAATAGGGATTACAAGAGATGTAACGATTTTTTGATTTGAAATCAAAATAAGAATAGTATATCTGCATTATAGATATAATTAACCTGTATCGCTGATATATTACCCTTTATATGATATACACTGATAAGAACAATATAAATAGAATTTAACCGGACAGTTGTGTAAATACACGTATGATTAGTAAGTGAAATTGCTCAAAAATTCTCTTTAGAGTAATAATCAGCTCCTTTCACTAAAAACCAAAGCTTTTCTTCTCTGTTAGTTTTACTAGCAGATACTTATTAAAATCAGAAGAAATCATGGCAAAAAAATTAAAATCAATAAATCCTTATTCCGGAGAAACAATAGCTGAATATCCGGAAATGAATAGTGGCACTATTACGAAGATCCTTGAGCAGGCTGATGAAACTTACAAGGTAATTCGCAAGAGCAGTTTTGAAGACAGGTCGGTTAAAATGTTTAAAGTGGCTGAATTGCTGAAAGAAAATGTGGAAGAGCTTGCGGGCTTGATGACGGATGAAATGGGTAAAGTTATAAGTGAATCGCGGGCTGAGGTAAAAAAATGTGCATGGGTTTGTGAGTATTATGCAGAAAATGCGGAAAAATTTCTTTCAAGCAGAATGATTGAAACCGATGCCAAAAAAAGCTATGTAAAGTATGAACCCATAGGAACAATACTGGCAGTAATGCCCTGGAATTTTCCTTTCTGGCAGGTTTTCCGCTTTGCTGCTCCCACAATTATGGCAGGTAATACCGCACTTTTAAAACA
>CAZQOV010000131.1:0-2563 GCA_964595055.1 uncultured Bacteroidaceae bacterium
ATTTGTTGAGATATAACAAAAAAATGGCTTATCCTTGTTTTTATCAATAAATTTTAGAGCTTCATTAAACCAAATATCCGTACAGTATCCTTTAAATCTTTCAGGTTGGCCATTTCTGAAATATGTATCATCAAAATAATCATTATTCCAATAATCAGGAGATTGACCTACGCCACCGGCTTTATGATAAAGTGCTTCCTGAAAACCACGATCATGAGGACGATAAGGATAATTATCTCCTAAATGCCATTTGCCAAACATACCCGTTTGATAACCGTTATCTGAAAATGCATTGGCCAATGTGTATTCTTCTTTTCGAAGTAATTCACGACTGGAAATAGTATGCCATACATTTACATGATTACTATATTTACCAGTCATTATTCCTGCACGTGTAGGAGCACAGGTTGGGGCACTATGATAATTTGTAAACCTGAAGCTTTCCTTGTGAAGACTATCCATTTTTGGAGTTTTTATCCATGGATTTCCATGACATGCTAAATCACCATATCCTTGATCATCTGTAATTATAATAATTACATTTGGCAATACTGTTTTATCCTTTCTAACTGTTTTAAATCCCACCAGAAGTAGGAAAGTAAGAACTAATACAACTGGTTTTTTTATATTCATATACCTGATATATTTTCTTTCTTTATAATTCTTTTATTTTTAAAGCCCAATCCTGTTTAGATATATAATTCCCATTAGGGAATTGATTTAGTTTTAGTTTTCCATCTTTATTTGTTTTACCCTTTAATGATTCTTCTAGCCATTCTCCAGTAATGGGATTAAACCATTCTAAAATGTAATCACTGTTTTCATTCAAACCTGTTACTTCTGGTATTTCACATTTATTTTCAAAATACGTAAATGCAACATCATTATTTGGCGATAGAAGCATAAATGCCCAACCATCCAGTCCTTCTTCAGGGGCGCCTTTTGACTTGTATGGATTTAATAATTCTCTGGAAGGTTTACAGTCCTGATAGAGTAAGCCTTCTGATAAGATAAATTTTCCCATATGTTGTAATTGTGCGCCAGACGGATAGTTCAAAGCATCCCATATGTACGGTCGAATACCTTCCGGCTCTCCGGTAGTTGTGCCATCAAACGCTCCGGTACCATATACATGACCTGCCAAACCGCCTGATAAGACACTGCCATACATTTGAGTTCGGCCGAAATAATTATCTCGTTCAGAATTAGGTGCTGCCTCTTCTCCTGCCACAATATTATTCCATTTACTGTCCCAACCTGGGTAATAAGGTTCAAGATTTGCACAGGGATATGGAGGATTCAAATTGAATATTTCCTCAATAAGTGGGTAAAAACGATGATCTCTTTTTGAATTTCCAACTGAATGCATGGTTAACCAGGGAGCTTCATCACCATGCCCAAATCTATGATAAGTAGAGCGGGCAATACAACTTGTGTGTGGCTGACCATAGGGTAAACCTCCGTATTTATTGTAGTGGTAGGTAAGTGCTTCGTTAAATTCGTCACTCGTCAAGGAATAATGTTTCATAATAGCATCAAGGTGAATTCCTGCGAAAATTATGTTGTAAACCCCATAACGTGCAACTATATATTGAACGTATCTGGCAAATGACTCAGGCCACTGAAAATACTTTTTCCAGGAAGGGCCATGATCTCTTCTTACAGATTCTAAAAATACCACAAAACCCTGTTCGTTTAAATAATCCATCTTTTTGTCAAGGCTTTTAAAAAATTCTGGATTTATACGGTCAAAATTGGCTATAACCGGCATTTTATCCCATGGCTCAAAAGGTAAGTTCCCTAATTCATCGTGCATATCTTTTCCGGTATTAGGTCCGCTGTTTTCCCAGGCATTACGCACGCCAATTGAATCTTCATTCATGTAACTGGGTGGATATATATCTTCTTGCCAATTAGGGAAAGAAGCTATTATAGCAATAGTATTGTAATTCTGCTTTTTTCTGAAATGAAGTGCATTTTCAAAACTAAAGTCTTTATTTGGGATATAATCATCATCCGGCTCGATGCCTTTTAATGGAAAACGCCAGGTTGATGCAGCCCACCAGGTATCGCCTAACATAAAAAATGGATGACCATCAGCATATTCAAGGGCTCGTCCATTTTTTGTTGCTCGAATAAAACCTCTTCGGTTAGGATTGGCGTCTTTCTCTTGTTCGCTCCATTCGACTGCTGTGAATTCACCTGATTTGTCTCTTAATCCATTATCATCTTGATTTGAATGACTTTCCCATTCCCATAATCCTGGTTTAGTGGCAGCTATACGAACAACAAATTCATTTTCTCCATTCCAAAACCCATAAATTTTCCTTGAAAATTCTGGCCCGGTTAGTTGAACCCAGGTTTCAACTTCTGTATAAGGATTATCATATTCGTTTTCTGCCTGCAGAACAATTTCTTTAATTTCAAAAATATGGATAGTTTCTGGTGCTGCTTTTCCAAAGGAAGCAAGAGCTATTAACACAAATAAGATACAAATTCTTTTCATTTTTTAACAATTATATGATATACTATTATTACGAGGTAATCAGCTTGACCCCCCAAA
>CAZQOV010000131.1:2663-9088 GCA_964595055.1 uncultured Bacteroidaceae bacterium
TTTGGGGGTAAGCTACTAAAACTGCGTAATAAATATACAGAGGCAACTAAAAAAATGTTAATTCATTTTAGCCTTTATGAAAAATGTTTAATATGAAGAAGTTATCTGTTTATCTAACATTTATAGTTTTTGTTTCGGTTTTAGTTACAAGTTGCAGAAAGAATGATTCTATTATCATCAGGTATGCTCATATGGGGGTTAAAGATGAACCCCAAACAAGGTTTGCCGAAGAAGTAGCTAAAATTGTTAACAGTCAAACAGATGGAAAGGTAGAGATCAGGCTTTATCCTAATTCTCAGTTGGGAAATATTAGCGAGTTGGTTGATGGGGTTAAATATGGTTTCATTGGAATGTCACATCATGATTTTGCATCATTAAGTAAATTCCATTCTGACCTTTCCATTTTCAATGCGCCATATATTTACAGGGATGTAAAGCACGCTTTAATGGCTACTAATCCTCTAACTTCTCCAGTTTTATCAACTATTAACCATGATTTGATAAATAACACAGGAATCAGGATTTTGGGTAGTTTTTACAGAGGTACACGTCAATTGACCACTAATTTTCCGGTGTATTCCAAGGAAGACCTAAAAGGTAAAAAAATTAGAGGAGTGCCGTTTCCGGTTTGGATGTCAATGATAAGGGGTATGGGTGCAATTCCTACACCGGTTGAATTTTCAGAATTAACTACAGCTTTAATGACCGGTTTAGTAGACGGACAGGAAAATCCCTTAAGCAATATTTATGCTTCCCAGATATATGAAGTGCAAAGTCATATAATTATGACCAGTCATATGCATTCTTGCCTCACATTATTTATTCATGCAAAGTTATGGCAAAACATAGAACAAAAAGATCAAAAAATAATACATGATGCTATTTCAACTGCTTCAGATATGGCTGTGGAATGGATCACACAGGCTGACCAGGAAATAATTAAAGCTTTAATGGCTAGTGGAATGACCTTTATTAATGAAGATGATGGTTTGGAAATAAATAACATAAAATCTTCAGTAAAAAATCAGATTAGTAAAGACTTTCCTCATTGGATAAAATATATAAAAGATATTCAGAATATAAATTAATATGAAACTATTTAAAGTAAAAGATAAAGATGGCATATTAAGCTCATTAATTTTATATGCTATCCTGATAATTTCATTAACTCAAATTGTTTTAAGGACTGTATTAAATCTTCCGTTAACAGGTGTTGAAGAACTATTACGTTATCTTTTTATATCCTTAATATTTATTGGCTTACCTTATTATTTCAGGAAAAACGGCCATATAAGACTTGAAGGTATGCATAAGTTCTTCCCCGCTTCATTAAATAATGCACTTGAAATGATAATAAAAATTTCAGGGGTTCTGGTCTTTGTAATAATTTCGTTCTCGGCAATTTATACTATGATAACAAATTTTAAAAGTATTACTCCTACAATCTCAATGCCATTTTGGTTATTTTTTCTTCCTACAATAATAGGTTTTGTACTAGTGACCATTGAGCATATAAAGGAATTGATAAAATCATTAAAAAAAAATTAGTATGGGGTTAGCTTTAATTATAGTTTTTTTTATACTAATGCTATTGGGCTTTCCGGTAGTAATTTCAATTGCACTTCCTTCAATTATATATGTTTTTGTAAATGGTTTTCCAGTTGAACTATTGTCCTTACGGATTCAATATGCATTAGATTCATACCCATTATTGGCAATTCCTATTTTTATTTTTGCAGGCAACCTAATGAATAGCACAGGCGTAACCAACCGGATATTTAAGTTTGCTGACGTAGCGGTTGGAAGGGTTCCGGGGGGAATGGCACAGGTAAATATTTTTGCAGGTCTTTTATTCTCTGGGATGGCTGGCGCAGCACTAGCAGCTGTTGGTGGTTTGGGACCTATAACAATTAAGACAATGGAGGAAAAGGGATTTCCAAGGTCTTTTGCAGCAGCAGTTACAGTTTCATCCGCAACAGTGGGTCCCATTTTTCCTCCCAGCATTCCATTAATAATATATGGAGCCGTAGCCTCTGTTTCAATTGTTAAGTTATTATTAGCCGGTGCAATACCGGCACTGATTATGGTGGGTTTGCTAATGATTACCGCCGGGGTTATCTCCAGGTTAAAAAAATATCCTCGGGCGAAGAAATGGCCTTCCTTCAATCATCTTATTAAAACTTTTATTCCTGCAGCACCGGCTATAGCTACACCCGTGCTTTTAATCGTCGGATTACTTAGTGGTTTTTTTACACCTACAGAAGCTGCTTCTGCAATGGTTGCTTATATCGTGATAATAAATATTGTAATTTATAAAAAAATGACTGTGGCTCATATAAAGGATGCAGCCTTTCAAACTATAAGAACCTCTATAAGTATATTAATTATCATAGCAGTCGCCTCTTTGTTTGGCTGGATTTTAACGGTTGAACAGATACCACAAGCTTTTGCAAACAATATTCTTACTTTAACCACAAATCCAGCATATCTGCTAATTATAATCAATGTAATGTTATTGGTTATTGGAATGTTTCTGGATAGTACTACAGCCACTTTGCTGGTGGTCCCAATAATTGTCCCACCATTGATGGTTGCCGGAGTTGATCCAGTACATTTAGGAGTAATTACAATTCTTAATTTGATGATTGGATTAATGACTCCACCATTAGGATTATCACTTTTTCTCGTTAGCAATATTGCAAAAATATCAGTAAGTGAAGTTCTTAAAGCAATTGTGCCATTTTTAATACCGTTGCTGATTACATTGCTATTGATTACTTTTTTTCCTTCAATAAGTTTATTATTACCCAATATGTTGAACTAATCATTATAAAATAGAAGAAGAATGAAATTAACTAATAGTCTGGCAACAATTGACTGGAGTTAAACCAAAACTGACTGCTGTCGGGCAGGTTGGCGAAGAAAAATAGCTTTAGTCTTATTACAGAGATAAACATTGCTTAAAAAAACAATTTAAATTTTAAATAAAGGAGGAATATATTATGAAAATCTCTTTAGGAAATGATCATTTTGGCTATTCAATGAAAGCAGCAGTGCTTCAAATACTTAAAGATATGGATTGTGAAATTATAGATCATGGCTGCCATAGCGAAGATCCTGTTGATTTCCCTGACATCGCACGAAATGTATGTAATTCTGTACGTTCAGGTGAAGCAGATCGCGGAATTATGGTATGTGGCACTGGTATTGGTGCTTCTGTTGCAGCTAATAAATTTCCGGGTATTCGGGCTGCTACTGTTCATGATGTTCATTGTGCGCATCAAAGTGTTGAACACGATGATTTAAATGTATTAACAATGGGTGCTAAAATAATTGGATCCTGGTTGGCCAGAGATATTATTAAAGCATTTGTTGAGGCCAGATTCAGTACTGATGAAGATTTCAGACGACGTGTCAGGAAATTACATGATTTAGAAATGGAAGCAGCCAAAGAATTAATAAAAGGCAAGTAGAATGAAGAAAATTATAAATCAACCGGAAGCAGTAGTAGATGAAATGCTGCAAGGAATTTATGCAGCCCATGCCCAAAAATTACAGTATGTAAATAATGACTTAAGATGTGTTGTCAGAGCTAATAAAACAAAATCCGGAAAGGTTGCATTAGCTACTGGGGGTGGATCTGGTCATCTGCCATTATTTTTAGGATATGTGGGCCAGGGTATGTTGGATGGTTGCGCTGTAGGTGGAATTTTCCAATCACCTAGTGCTCAGCAAATGATGGAAGTAACTAAAGCCATCGACGGAGGAGCGGGTATCATATATATTTATGGCAATTATACTGGTGACATTATGAATTTTGAGATGGCTTCAGAGATGCTGGAATTTGATAATATAAAAACGGCACATATTTTAGGAAATGATGATGTAGCTTCTGCACCTAAAGGTGAGGAAAATAAACGAAGAGGAGTTGCCGGAATTTTTTATTTATATAAAATAGCGGGAGCGTGTGCAGAAAAGATGGCATCATTTGATGAAGTTAAGCGAATTGCAGAAAAAACTGCTGCAAATGTCAGAACAATGGGTGTTGCCCTTTCATCCTGTACAATTCCTGAAGTTGGTAAACCCACATTTGAAATTGGTGAAAATGAAATGGAAATAGGTATGGGTATTCATGGAGAACCAGGTGTAAGACGCGGCCCAATAAAAACTGCTGATGATATTGTAGAAGAAATAATGAATCAGATAATAAATGACCTTCCCTACAAGCAAGGTGATGAGGTTTCAGTGTTAATAAATGGCTTGGGAGCAACTCCAAAGGAAGAACTATATGTGATCTATCGAAAAACCGACAGTTTTTTAAAAGAAAAGGGCATTAAAATTTTCAATGCATATGTGGGTGAGTTTGCTACATCAATGGAAATGGCGGGTGCATCTGTTTCATTATTAAAATTAGATGATGAATTAAAGATTTTACTACGTCAACCTGCTAATACACCTTTTTTTGAACAAACTGAAATATAAAGATACCTAAATCCATCTGAAAGAATGAAAGAATGAATACTATAAATGCAAATGATATAAAATTTGTTTTTGATGCTTTAAATGAGGTAATGGACGAGAATAGAAACCATCTAATCAAAATAGATGCAACGATAGGGGATGGAGATTTAGGTATAACCATGCAAAAAGGATTTAAGGCTGCCAATGAGCAATTAAAAATAATTAATGATACAGATATTGGTCTTCTGCTGTCTAAAGCCGGAATGACCATTGCTCAGGCTGCTCCTTCTACTATGGGAACCTTAATAGGTACAGGTTTTATAAAAGCTGGAAAAGTTTTAAAAAATAGAAAAGAAGCCAGCGTCTCGGATTTTGCAGAAGCAATGGATCAATTTTTGGAGGGTATTATGAGCAGGGGTAAAGCAAAACCTGGTGATAAAACAATTATAGACTCACTTCATCCGGCTACCAATGCATTAAAATCAGCGGCAAAAGAAGGAAAATCTTTTGAGGAAGCTATGCAGATAAGTTTTGAAGCTGCACTTGAAGGTCTTGAAGCGACAAAAGAAATGATCCCTCAACATGGAAAACAAGTAGTTCATAGGGAAAAATCAAAGGGTTTGCACGACCCGGGGGCTACAGTAGGTATGCTAATTATGAAAACATTTGCTGATTATTTTCAAAGGAAATAAACAGCATTGTTATTTTGAGATATTTTATAAGAGAATTTTAAAGATCGCAATAAAAAGGAGAATAAATGAAAAGGAAACTACTATTAGCTTTAGGCATTTTATTTGTTTTATGGGGATGTGAAAATAAAATCAATAGTAATGATAATGTAAACACGCACGATTTAATGCATGAAAGCAGTCCCAGGGAAAATATAGATGAAGGAACCGGAAAGACGATTTATCAGTTGACCTCAGGTGAAGTAGAGGTGAGGCATACCTATTATGATATGTCCCCATGGAGCCCTGACGATAGTAAAATTGTCTTTGCTGCGGCTAAACCCGGCGCTGAATATGGATCAGTCTATATTATGGATGATAATGGCGAAAATATAAAACTGGTTGCTGACGATGCTACTTTCAGTGCTCATCATGGCGCACGGACTTTTTGGGGCCCGGATGGAACAAAAGTTTACTATCAGTCTAAATCCGGCGGTACAACCGATGAAGGTTATAGTATTCTGATGGTAGATGTCAATACACTGGAAAAGAAAGAAATTGTTAATTCTGAATTTGGCAACTTCTCTTATACCGGCGGTTTGATGTTATCTCCAGATGGGCGAAAAATAGCTTTTAATGGTGTAGAAAGAGATAAAGGATGGGGTATTTATGTTGTAGGTGCCGACGGGAAAAACTTAAAAAAAATAGTTTCTCTGGAAGAGGTGAGAGCATTGTCTCCCTCACCGGAAGAATTAAAAGGTACTGAGAGCTTTTTAATGCACGCCAAATGGAATCCGGATAGTGAATCTTTATTCTTTGTTCATAGCAATGAATTAGATGTAAAGCCTCCTACAGTTAAAGAATTGTATTATATAACAGTTGATGGCTCAGAAGTGAGCTTTATTGCAGATTTTGGTCATCATCCTACGTGGCATCCTGACGGAGAACATATAATTTTTTATGACTGGCTTAATGAAATGTATAAAGATCAAAGGTTATTCATAGTTAACAAAAATGGAAATGACAGGAGAATCTTAATAGATAAGCAAGATGGGGGAATACATGCCAGCTATAATCCGCAAGGGACTATGATTATAACAGATGCATATTATAAAGAGGGTATATTTTTATTAACTCCTCAAACTAATTCAATGAAAAAAATAGCTACTGTGAAAATTCAAAATCATAGCCATAGTGGTACACATATGCACCCAGCCTGGAATCGCGCCGGAAATAAAATACTGTACCAATCTGACCAAACAGGACATGGACATCTCTATCTTGTGGAAATAAACT
>CAZQOV010000132.1:0-9014 GCA_964595055.1 uncultured Bacteroidaceae bacterium
CAAAGTTACAATTTGAAAGTAAGATTATCTCTTAATAGACTTTTTAGACAGCCTCCTCTCGACTCTATTGACAGACACTAATATAATGTTAGTTCTTATTACCCAAATTGAGCAATTCCGCTCAATCGATTAAGAAAACAGCCTGTCCCGAATCGATATTCGGGATAAGCATTTCACCTCATTCATTCGGTGAAATACAACCCCGAGAAACGGTGCAGGCTATTTTCTAAATCTGGGTTATCCGCGTCAGGCGGAAAGTGATATTTCGCTGCACTCATATCCCTTAACTTAGGTATTACTTGAATGAGTTGAATTTCTGACGAAATCCAGCAGAGCTCTTTTCCTTTAATTTCCTCAAAAAATTTATATTGTCGGGTTTTATTAACCTGCATTACGCTACAATATAGTCTCTATGGTCCATGGTCTATCCACCCCCTTTTGTCCGTAATCGAACACAATCCTCCGGGATCGAACAAAATTTCCTGCTAATGAAATTAATTAAATCCTTAATTATAAGCTAAATAATTTCGATGGTATATTATTTGATTATTTTTAATTCCAAAAAATGGACTGATGATAAACACATTACTCACCGTTGCGATTCGGAATTTTAAGAAAAACACACTTTTTTCATTTATCAACATCCTGGGCCTGGCCATTGGGCTGGCTGCTTCCATCATTATTTACCTCTGGGTGCATGATGAATTGAGCTATGATAAATTTCATGAAAAAGCAGAGCGAATTTACCGTGTTGAAAGGAATTTTTACATGGAAGATGAACAGATGCTGGTTCCGATAACTTCTCCTCCTACAGCACCACAGATCAAATCTGATTATCCTTCGGTGGAGTCGTTTACACGGCTTGCGTATGATGATGCGCTCCTTGAAAATGATTCAGACAGTCAATATAAAGAAAGGATCTTTTATGCAGACAGTTCCTTTTTTGAGATATTTTCTTTTCCTGTGGTTAAAGGGAGTCCCGGTACCTGCCTGGCAGATCCTTTCTCAATCACCATGTCTGAAAGTTCTGCAAAAAAATATTTTGGGCCTGAACCCGAACTGGGAAGTATAATTCATGTGGATTATGATGGAGATGCAAAACCTTTCACACTTAGGGCTATTTTTAAGGATTTTCCTCATAACTCCCATATCCAGGCTGACATTATTGCGTCCTTTAGCTCTCTGAAAAGTTTAAGACATGAAATGATGATGACCAGCTGGATGGCAAGTTTTCATTATTCCTACATTGTTCTTGATCAAAATGCCGATCCTGACTTTCTTGAAAAGAATCTCCAGACCATGGTGGATAAGTATTTTGGTCCTGAGATGCGTAATATGATGAAGATTCAGGACCCACAAGAGATGATGCAGCTGAGGTTAAAGCCGATCACTGAAATTCATCTGGATTCTAATCGAACATGGGAATTGGAGCCTCCCGGCAGTAAGACATCCGTTGCCATATTCAGCCTGGTGGCTTTATTATTGCTTGTAATTGCCGGAGTGAATTTTATGAACCTTTCAACAGCAAGATCTTCACGAAGAGCCTTGGAAGTTGGAATACGCAAGATATCCGGTGCTTCAAAACCAAAACTTGTTTGGCAGTTTCTTAGTGAGTCTTTATTGTTCAGCCTGTTTTCTCTTATCCTGGCGCTCATTATCATAGAACTTGCCTTACCGGTTTTTTCAAACTTTACAGGAAAGGATATGTCAAGTCGCTTATTGCTCCAGGGATGGAATTTACCTGTCATTTTACTGGTATGGATTATAACTGCTGTTATTTCGGGTATCTATCCTGCTTTTGTTCTTTCTTCATATAAACCTGTAAAAGTGCTGAAGGGGAAAGCCGGACCCGGAGGCGGGGAAACCTTTCGAAAGCTCCTTGTTACATGCCAGTTTGTCATTTCCGTTGGCCTGATAATTTGTTCCTTAACTGCTTTCCGTCATCTTCAATACATTGGAAACAAAGATCTTGGTTATAATCGGCATGGGCTTCTTGATATTGCTATTGAAGATCGTACAGTGTTTCAGTCATGGGATGCTTTCAGTGCAGATATAGAGGCAATTCCTGAGGTTGAGGGAATCACGCGTTCATACATTGTTCCGACTGACAGGAATTATACAGATAATCCTTATCTCGTTAGAGGAAATAGCAAACCTTTTTTCCCTGTGATAAATATGATTGATGAAAATTATATTCCTGTGCTTGAAATTTCTATGCTTGCTGGTGAGAACTTCAGACCCGGTATGGTTGAAGATACATCCATGTATTATATTATAAATGATGAGGCCAGAAAAATGTTCGGTTTTAAAACTCCACTTGACGCTCTGGGCCAAGAGATAGGAGTAATGACCGGTGAAAATAATCAGAGTAGTGACTGGGGACAGATTGTTGGGGTAACTGAAAATTTTCATTATAAGGCTCTTACAGAAGAAATAAAGCCCATGGTAATGAGTTCATCCCTGTTTCGCCATTATCATATTACCATACGCATAAATGAATCTTATAAAGAAAAGGCCTATGAGAAGGTACAAGATGTTTGGAAGGAATATTTTCCCAATAAAATTTTCAGTGCCTCTTATATCTCACAAAGGTTCGATCATCAGCATATAACAGAAAAAAGGCTCCAGGTTATTTTGCTCATTTTTACCGTGCTATCCATTTTTGTTGCATGTCTTGGACTTTTTGGTCTGTCTGTATTCTCTGTAGAACAAAGAACCAAAGAAATCGGAATACGAAAGAGTATGGGTGCCGGAATGAAGCAGATTATCGGTCTGATTTCCTGGGATTATTTAAAACTGGTAATAATTTCTATTATCATCGCTTCGCCAATTTCTTACCTTATCATGAGGGAATGGTTAAATAATTTCCCTTATCGCAGAGGACTTGAAATATGGATATTTATCGCAGCGGCAGCAATTGTGATTTTTGCGGCTTTTCTTACTGTGTTTGTTCAAACGTACCGGGCGAGCAGGTTGAATCCGGCAGAGACTCTGAAGTATGAGTAGGATAATGTAGTAAAGATAATGAGGTGGGAGGATGTTGTAAGCGAATGTGATGAAGAGAACAAGGAAATGAAAAAAGGCCAAATATATTTCAACCGATCATCGAGCGTTATTAAGATGGAGGAATGAGGTTCGGAAGGGCGGAGTTCATTCAGTGTTGCTATAGATAGGACTTGACCTGACAGTAAGAATATTTTTACCACATCATCCTGCTTATGTCCCCGCTTTATTCCCAAATAATTCCACCTGCACCCTTGGTGTAAATCTCCAACCATTCCTGATTGCCATCTTAAGGGCTATTTTTGAGTGTTCAGCAGTTTTTTCCGGTGTCGAACCAAGGGGCATTACCAGGACATCCTGATTGTGAAAAAGCCCCAGTCTTGAAAGGAAATCTTCTTTTATCTCTTTTTCATCTTCTTCTCTGGCAATAACAAATTTCAGCTGAAAATCCTTTTTTGCCCGGCGTGTAGCTTCGATATCCGGAATGTCTCCATAATAGGATTCCAGGTTATGACAGGCATTGATATATTTTTGAATGGTTCCTGTATTTCTTCTTAGCCGGGAATGGTCATGCATATAATGGCGGTCTACCGGTTTTGCCAGATGCTTGTTTTTTGCAGGACCGGGATCTGAAGAACGTAATTTTGGGCTGATAGAGAAAAAATCAACATTCCATGCCAGTTCAGGTACATAGTGCACACCATTGGTTTCTATGGTGATATGAACGCCCAGCTTTTTCTTCAGTGCTCCTACCAGGCTAAGTAAAGGCAATGGCTGGGTAGTAGGTTCTCCTCCGGAAATGACAACGTGCTTTAAATTTCCAATATTCAGTTCAATCAGCTTTACCACATCCTCAACTTCCCATTCTTCAGATTCTCTAACATCATGACTGGAGTATGGAGTATCACAAATATCCACTTCACCCTTATCATTTATCCACGTGCATCTTAGATTGCAACCGGCGGTTCGGATAAACAATACAGGTATCCCCAAAAGTTTACCTTCGCCTTGAACAGTACCGGCAAGTGGGAGTCCTGTATTGGGCGAATGATCTGCAAGATCGCCGTCAAGCCCTTTTAAAATCGGAAATATTCCGTTTTTTACCAACCGTATCTTCATAATATATTAATATATTTAGATATGACGAAATGTCAGCTAAGCTTGTTCTTCTTTAATTTTATTAATAATCAATGTATTTTTAAGCAAATTCTTGAATTTTCGTCATTCGTTTTTGCGATTATTTTGGTATTTTTTAAAATGGTATACTATTTGGTAGCTACCTGCATCATCCTACAAACATTATCAGGATGGTTTTGTTTATGCAAAATGTCAAACTCAATAATATCAAAGTCTGAATAATGGAATTATTTAAAAAAATGGAAAATTCGGCCTCAGATTCAAAGAATGAGGTAAAAATTGAAGGTGAAATAGAAAAAGTTACCTGCTTAATTCTCGGATCCGGGCCTGCGGGATATACCGCCGCCATATATGCGGCAAGGGCGAATCTCAAGCCTGTACTTTACCAGGGAATGACCATGGGAGGGCAGTTAACTACTACTACTGAAGTAGAGAATTATCCCGGTTATCCGGATGGAGTTACCGGTCCTGAAATGATGGAAGATTTTAAAAAGCAGGCCGAACGTTTTGGTGCGGATATTCGATGGGGGATGGCAACAGCGGCAAATCTGTCAAAAAGACCTTTTAGGGTTGTTATTGATGACAAAAAAACCCTTGAAGCAGAATCTTTGATAATTGCCACAGGAGCAACGGCAAAATATCTGGGACTGGAATCTGAGCAGAAGTTTATGGGTCATGGGGTATCAGCTTGTGCTACATGTGATGGTTTCTTTTATAAGGGGCAGGATGTTGCGGTTGTCGGAGGGGGAGATACGGCACTTGAAGAATCTTTATATTTATCGGGCCTGGCAAAGAAAGTTTATTTGATCCACCGCAGAGATGAATTACGGGGATCAAAAATTATGCAAGATCGGGTGTTTAAGAAAGATAATATTGAAATTGTTTGGGATAGTATTGTAAGGGAAGTTGTTGGAGATCAGGTTGTAAATGGTGTAATCATTGAAAACGTAAATACGGGTAAAACCAAAAAGATCGATGTTCAGGGATTCTTTGTAGCCATTGGACATAAGCCAAACTCAGATATTTTCCTGGATTTTCTGGATCATGATAATGTAGGCTATCTGAAAACCCTTCCTGATACCTCCAAGACCAATGTGAATGGTGTATTTGCCTGCGGTGATGTTATGGATTCAGTTTACCGTCAGGCGGTAACTGCTGCCGGTACAGGTTGTCGAGCAGCAATTGATGCGGAGCGATGGTTGAATGAAGAGGGCATTATTGGATAGGGGATGTCTTCCTGCAGCGGCGGTAAACGGTAAACGGTAAACGGTAAACGGTAATCGGTAAGCGGTAATCGGTAATCGGTGGGTCTAAATGATGCAATCGGTTTTTTTCATGAATTATGGAAGTTGGGTAGCAGGAGGTTGTTAAATGTTTATCTCGCAACAATTCAGTTTAATAAACGATGGATAAATAATATAAGAGACTGGTCTGCAATTATTAACCAAATGTTTATTTTACTTTGAAAATAGAATTACTGAAACTGACACAGTTCAGTGAACACTCCCAATTGAGATGATAAAAAAGTTGAAAGAAAAAAAAAGCCTTCTGATTTTCCAGAAGGCTTTTTTTTAACTTTTATCTAAATAAGTTTCGTAAAAATTAGAATTTCACACGCCTAAATATTGAAAATCTCCTTCCTTCTAACTACCACATAATCTGGACTTTGTTATACCGCCTACCGCTCACCGCTCACCGCTCACCGCTCACCGATTACCGATTACCGATTACCGATTACCAATTACCGATTACCCTCAACACTGCCAAACAAAAGTCACATACCAGGGTATGCAGATCCACCGCTAAGGGACTGCCAACTAATCCTCGACTTCCACCTTTGCAATATTCTCTTTGCTGTACTTTCCTGCCTTCAGTTTTTCGGCCACTTCGGTGAAAGCTTCAATGGTCACTTTGACGTCATCCAGAGAATGAGAAGCGGTAGGGATAAGCCTCAAAAGGATCATACCTTTAGGAATTACCGGATAAACGACCATGGAACAGAAGATGCTGTAATTTTCCCTTAAATCCTTGACTATATTGGTAGCTTCGGCTACTCCTCCTTCAAGAATAACAGGAGTCACGGGAGATTCGGATTTTCCGATATTGAATCCTTTTTCCTTCAACCCTGTTTGGAGCGCATTTACAATGGTCCAGAGTTTTTCCCTTAGCTCCGGCATGGTTTGCAGCATTTCGAGTCTCTTCAATGCACCAATGGTCATTGGCATTGGAAGGGATTTGGCAAAAATTTGTGATCGCATATTATAGGCCAGGTAATCGATTACATCTTTATCGGCTGCTACAAAAGCGCCAATTCCGGCCATGGATTTGGCGAAAGTGGAAAAATATACATCAATCTCTTCTTGCACATTAAAATGTTCTCCGGTTCCGGCGCCGGTTTTGCCCATGGTACCAAAGCCATGTGCATCGTCTAAGAGTAAACGGAACTTATATTTCTTTTTCAGTTTAACAATTTCATCAAGCTTCCCCAGGTCTCCCACCATTCCAAATACCCCTTCGGTAATTACAAGGATTCCTCCACCGGTCTTATCTGCAAGTTTGGTTGCTCTCTCAAGTTCTTTTTCAAGATTTTCTATATTATTATGAGGAAAAACATATCGTTTTCCAAAATGAAGACGTAATCCATCCAAAATACAGGCATGCGATTCGGCATCGTAAACAATTATGTCTTTTCTGTCTACCAATGAATCAATAATGGAAACCATACCCTGATAACCATAATTTAAAAGGTAACCTGCTTCTTTGCCCACAAATTTTGCGAGCTTTGTTTCCAGTTCCTCGTGAAATTTCGTTTGTCCTGACATCATCCTTGCTCCCATGGGATAACCCATTCCATACCTGGCTGCAGCATCCGCATCTGCTTTTCTTACATCGGGATGATTGGCAAGCCCGATGTAATTATTCAGACTCCAGTTAAGCATCTCTTTTCCTTTGAACTTCATTCTTGGACCCATTTCACCTTCAAGCTTAGGAAAGGTGAAATAACCGTGAGCAGCAGCCTTGTACTGTCCGAGAGGCCCTTTATTCTTTTCGATCTTATCAAAAATGTCCACAGCAAAATGTTTTTAAGTTAATAATATGGGACAAAATTAGTTTTTTTTGTTCAGCCGCCAAACAATGAAAATAAATGGTAAGGTATTTGCGTTTTTTAAAAAATTAACGCTTGTTTTTTCTTAGTTAACTAGATTATAGTAATTTTGCACAATATTTATTGAAATATGAAACATTTTTTCATTGGAATGGTTGTCTTTTTCCTGGTACTTGGTTCCTGTAGCGGATATGAGAAGCTTCTTAAAAGCTCTGATTATCAGTTGAAATACACAAAAGCATTCGAGTATTATGAAAAGGAGGATTATGTCCGGGCTGCCACACTTTTTGAACAGATTTCGAATATTTACCGGGGAACGGTTAAAGCGGATACCCTGCAGTTTTACAGAGCAATGAGCTATTATCACCAGCGGGATTATATGATGGCATCTCACTATTTTAGTGAACTCTATACTACTTTTCCCAATTCAAATTTTGCCGAGGAATCTTCATATATGACCGGATACTGCTATTATAAGCTTTCTCCAAGACCCAGTCTGGATCAGGAATATACCATAAAAGCCATTAATTCCTTTACGCTTTTTTCAATGAACTATCCTGATTCTGAAAGATTGCCTGAAGCTCAGTCGCTTATAAAAGAGCTTGAGGATAAGATTGTGGAAAAATCTTATTTGAATGCCCGGCTTTATTTTGACCTGGGTTATTATAAAGCCGCCTTGATTGCATTGAGGAATAGTTTAAGTGAATTTCCGAACACCTCCTACAGAGAACAGCTTTTATATCTTATTCTTAGAGCAAGTTACCTTCTTGCCGATAATAGTATAGAAACCAAAAAGAAGGAACGTTTCCAGGCAACAGTCGATGAATACTATTCCTATGTCGGAGAATTTCCGGAAGGGGAATTTTTTGCCGAAGCGAAAAGAATGTATGAGGATTCACTGCAGGAATTAGGAATAGAAACAGAAATTGAACAATAACAATTATACCTAAACATGACAGATTACAAAAAAAGTAATGCTCCCACAACCACCATTACCCGCGACATCAAAAGTCTGGATGAACCGGTGGGAGGAAATATTTATGAAGCCGTAATGATCGTTGCTAAAAGGGCAAACCAGATCAGTGTGGAAATGAAGCAGGAACTAACCAGAAAACTGGAAGAATTTGCTTATTATACAGATAACCTGGAAGAAGTATTTGAGAACAGGGAGCAGATTGAGATCTCCAAGTTCTACGAAAGACTTCCCAAACCTAGTTTGATCGCTTTGCAGGAATACCTTGATGGAGAGGTTTATTATCGTTTATCCGAATCGAAACCTGTTGAAGAAGAATCATAAATGAGCTTACAGGGGAAAAAAATACTCCTGGGAATTACCGGCAGTATTGCTGCCTTTAAGGCTGTCAATCTTTTGCGTCTTCTGATCAAACAAGGCGCAGAAGTAAGGGTTTTGCTTAGTCCCTATGCAGAAAAATTTGTTACCAAAGGGACCCTTTCTGCTCTTTCCGGCATGCCTGTTTATTCTGACTTTTTCAAAAACCATGGCAGCTGGAACTCTCATGTCGATTTTGGGTCCTGGGCTGACCTTTTTCTTATTGCACCTGTAACTGCCAATACCATGGCGAAAATGGCCAATGGTCAGGCCGATAATCTTCTGATTGCCACTTATCTCAGTGCCAAATGTCCCGTAGCTTTTGCCCCTGCCATGGACCTGGATATGTACAGGCATCCTGCGACACAAAATACCATCAAAATTCTTCAGGAATACGGAAATATTCTTATCGAACCCGAAAGTGGTGAACTGGCAAGT
>CAZQOV010000133.1:0-8976 GCA_964595055.1 uncultured Bacteroidaceae bacterium
AAGTGACTGAGATGCAGGCAAGAGCGATCATTGAAGCTGCCCTTCATCTTAAAGATAAGGGAATCGTAACACTCCCTGAAATTATGATACCTCTGATTGGAACGCAGGCTGAGTTCAAGATGCAGGAAGATATCGTGCGTTCAACTGCTGAAAAGGTTTTTGAAGAAAGAGGACAGAAAATAGATTATCTTGTGGGTACCATGATCGAGATCCCACGTGCAGCACTCACCGCAGATAAGGTTGCTGAAACGGCTGAATTCTTTTCATTCGGAACCAATGACCTTACCCAGATGACCTTTGGTTATTCAAGGGATGACGCCGGAAGATTCCTGCCAATCTACATCCAGAAAGGTCTACTGAAAAATGATCCATTCCAGGTTCTTGACCAGGAAGGTGTAGGTCAGCTTGTGGAAATGGGTACTGAGAGAGGTCGTTCCACCCGTCCGGACCTTAAAGTAGGGATTTGCGGGGAACATGGTGGTGAACCCAGTTCGGTAGAATTCTGCCACAAGGTTGGAATGAACTATGTAAGCTGCTCACCTTTCAGGGTGCCTATAGCCAGACTTGCAGCAGCTCATGCCGCAATTAAGGATGAACAATAGAACTTTTGCTTACACGATCTTAAAAGCGACATTCTTAAAGAGTGTCGCTTTTTTTATATGTTAAAGGATAGCCCTGTATATGTTAAAGGATAGTTCTGTTGGAAAAGTCCCTGATTCAAATTTTCTTACTTTTGAATCTTCTAGCTGGTAATTAAATATACACCAATGAAAAAGACAGATCTGATAATGTATGGTATTCATGATGTGGAAGAAATATATCATAATCTTTCCTATGAAGAATTATTCAACCATGAGATGGATCCCTCACTCGATGGATTTGAGAAATGCAGACTTACAAACCTGGGGGCAGTTGCTGTTGATACCGGAATTTTTACCGGCAGATCTCCCAAAGATAAGTTTATCGTCCGGGAAGAAACTACGGAAAAAAATATCTGGTGGAAAAATGAACGAAGAAAAGCATCAGATAACAAAGCCATCAGTGAGGAGGTTTGGAAAGACCTGAAAGAAAATACCATTGAACAGCTCAGTGGAAAGAAACTGTATATTCAGGATGGCTATGCAGGAGCCAACCCCGAAACACGTTTAAAGGTCAGGTTCATAATGGAAGTGGCCTGGCAAGCTCATTTCGTAAAAAATATGTTCATAAGACCAACTGAAGAGGAACTGGAAAATTTTGAGCCCGATTTTGTTGTTTTCAATGCCTCCAAAACCGTAAATCCCAGATGGAAAGCCCACAAGCTTCATTCGGAGGTTTATGTAGCTTTTGATCTGAAGGAGAGGATGGCCTGCATAGGAGGTACATGGTATGGTGGAGAAATGAAAAAAGGCATTTTCTCTATCATGAATTACTATTTGCCCCTGGAAGGGATTGCCTCTATGCATTGTTCCGCAAATGTTGGGAAAGACGGAGATACGGCAATATTCTTCGGTTTGTCAGGAACCGGAAAAACAACGCTTTCTGCCGATCCGGAAAGAGCACTTATTGGAGACGATGAACATGGCTGGGATAACGATGGTATCTTCAACCTGGAAGGAGGATGCTATGCAAAAACCATTGATCTCGATCCCCGGAAGGAACCCGATATATATAATGCCATTCGACGAGATGCCCTCCTGGAAAATGTTGTTGTCAGGGATGACGGGAGCATTGACTTCAGTGACAGCAGTAAAACAAAGAATACCAGGGTATCGTATCCCATAACCCATATAAAAAATATAGTTAAACCTGTTTCAAAGGCCGGACATGCTAGAAATGTGATATTCCTGACTGCCGATGCATTCGGTGTACTTCCGCCGGTTTCAAAACTGACACCCGAGCAAACCGAATATCATTTTATAAGCGGCTATACAGCAAAGATTGCCGGGACCGAACTGGGCGTAACAGAACCTCAGCCATCCTTTTCAGCCTGTTTCGGTGCCGCATTTCTTTTGCTTGATCCTACGGTTTATTCCTCCCTTCTCACTAAAAAGATGGAAGAGCATCATTCGAGTGCCTGGTTAGTAAATACGGGTTGGATAGGAGGCCCTGTTGGTGTTGGACACAGGATTGATATTCCTTCAACCCGTGCAATCATAAATGCCATTCATAATGCAAGTCTGCTAGACGTGGAATATGATACTATCCCTTTCTTTAACCTAAACATCCCTAAATCTGTAAGGGGGGTAGATGCCGTTTTACTGAATCCACGTAATAATTGGAAAAATCCTGTAGCATGGGATAAGGCAGCCATGGATCTTGCCCGGAAATTCGCCGATAATTTTACCAACTTCATGGATAATGAAGCTGCAGTGAGACTGGCCGATCTGGCGGGGCCACAGATTTTAAAACCAGACTAGAATTATGAGAACCCCTGACTTCCGGGCAAATTCCAAACAGATATTTTATCTTTCCTCCACTTTGCCCTTGAACAGAAAATTAGCCTTTTTTTCTTCTCCTTTAAAAAGCCTTTGAATATTTTTTTTGTGTGTGATGATAATCAGTATTGCAACAACAGCCGAAAATACTTTCAGGGAAAGATGGTCGGTTCCGAATACGAAAATTATCCAGATTGGGAAGGATATACCTGCAAGCAATGAACTGACAGATACATACCGCGTAGTAAATAGGGATAGCAGGAAAACACCTGCCGCACATGAGCTGGCCAGGGGGCTCAGTGCAAGTAGTACACCGAAAATACTGGCAACCCCTTTTCCTCCTTTAAAACCTGCATAAACAGGAAAAATATGTCCAAGGACAGCCAGTACCCCAAGAGCAATCGAAAGATTCATCAATTCGGGGCTACCCGGAAGGTAAAGCCTGAAAATAACTGCATATTTCACTGCCAGCCACCCCTTGAGAATGTCAAGCAATAAAACCGGAAAACCTATTCTGAGTCCCAGGACCCTCATTGCGTTGGTAGCACCGGCATTTCCGCTGCCGTGATTGCGAATATCAATTCTGAAAAAAACTTTTCCCGCCCAGAGAGAGAAAGGAATTGCGCCTGTAAGATAGGCAAGGATACAGAGCAGGATTATGGTAAATGTTGGATTTTGCATAATGCAAAGATAGGGAAAATGGTTGAATGGTTGAATGGTTTGATAAGTACAACCCTATCGCGTGTTTCAATTTTCGTTGTTCTAAATCCGATTTAAACAACCCTTCCAATAAGATTTCCCTCAATTTCAACTATATCACTTATCTCATCCATAAGGTATATCGAAGAATCTGAAAAATGGCATGTGATGTGCCGATTTCAAGCCGGGTTTTTTTGGTTGTCTTTTTAGGAGTTTCCTTAATATCCAGACAAGAAGACTTGTGATGATTATGATGAAAATAACCTCAAAAATATCAAAAACCCTAATGCTAATTCTTTCGGTTTCAAGCAATGTATGGTCTAAAATATTCTTTACATTCATTCAGAAATACCTTTATTCTGTTTGAAAATCTCTATGCAGTTGTTTCTTCAATTCTTCCTGGCTTATGCCTTTTGTAAGATTTCCATTCCGTGCGATGGATATTTGGCCTGTTTCTTCGGATACTACAATTACAATAGCATCCGTAAGTTCTGATATGCCAATTGCTGCACGATGTCTTAACCCATATTCGGGGGGAAGATCAGGATTATCGGTGACCGGTAAAACTACCCGGGCGGCAGTTATTTTATCTTTGTCTATAATGATAGCTCCATCATGCAGAGGGCTGTATTTATTAAATATACTGATAATGAGACGACTGGTAGTAGTGGCATTCATGGTATCTCCAGACTGGGAATAAATATCCAGGGTTGATTTTTTCCGGATGACGATAAGAGCTCCCGTTTTCGTCATCGATAAACGATTAACAGCCTTAAGTACTGAATTTATTTTGATGGATGGACGTGGGTCAAAATCCATTCTCAGGAACTTTTCAAAACGCATGCGGTTTTTGCTAATATACCTTGACCCGATCAATATGAGAAATCTCCGGATTTCCTGCTGAAATACAATAATGAGTGCTATTACACCTACTCCGATAACCTGTCCGAGGATATTACTTAAAAGTTCCATTTTTAACATCCGTACAAACCACCAGAATATATATATGGTCAAAACGGCAATGATGATATTCATGGCCACGGTGCCTCTAACCAGTAAGTACAATTGATACATCAGGAAGGCAACCAGGAAAATATCAATAATATCGAGTAATCTTATGTTTAAAAAGAGATCAGTCATATATGGACACTGTAATATCCGTTGAAATTACGCTTTTTTTTCTTCTTCTATCAGTTTTTCAAAAAGCTTTTTTACTTCCACCGCCTCCCGGACATCATGAACCCTTAAAATATTTGCACCTTTTACCAGTGCATACATATGCAATGCGGTAGTTCCGTTAAGGGCCGATTCAGGTCCTGTTCCCAGATATTTATAGGTCATCGATTTTCTTGAGATCCCTATTAATATTGGAGCCTCAAGAGCTCTGAATACCTCGAGGCCAGAAAGTAATGCATAATTATGTTGAATTGTCTTACCAAATCCGAACCCCGGATCAACGATAATATCATTCACTCCGCGGTCAGTTAGGTCATTAACTTTCCGTTCCAGGAATGTAAGCACCTCATTTACCACATCTTCATATTCAGGCGCCTTTTGCATAGTTTCGGGCCGGCCTTTCATGTGCATCATGATGTATGGGATGTTGTTTTCTGCAATAAAGTCCAACATTCCGGAATCTTCTTCACCTGCCGTTATATCATTGATAATATCCACACCATAAGATTCGGTTATTTTTCTGGCAGTTTCAGCGCGGAAGGTATCCACTGAAACCGGGAGGTCAGGATATAGTTCCCTGATAACCTCCAGGGCTGGAATTAGTCTATCAAGTTCTTCCTCCATACTGATATATGTAGCTCCCGGACGGGATGAAAATGCGCCTACATCGATGATATCAGCACCTTCTTCGACCATTTCCTTAACACGTTTCCGGATAGCTCTCTTAACAATGTATTTACCTCCGTCATAAAAGGAATCTGGGGTAACATTCAAAATACCCATAATTTTGGGACTGCTAAGATCTAAAAGATTCCCACGGCAATTGATACTGAGGTTTCTTGAAAAAAATGTATCTTTAAATCCCATAAAAAAAAGCCATGTTTCCGGCAAATTTAAATAATTATGGCAGATATTTCAGCCGGGACAACTAAAATAGTTAAAGTCGATTGAATAAAATGAGTTTTGCAGTCATCGAAGGTTTAGACGGTTCAGGAAAATCAACACAAATAAAATTGTTGAGGCAATACCTCGAAGAAAAAGACATACAGTATAAATACCTGCATTTCCCGCGCACAGATGCACCTGTTTACGGAGATCTTGTCGCTCGCTTTCTCCGTGGTGAATTGGGGAATATCTCGGAGGTTAATCCTTATCTTATCGCTTTAATTTATGCGGGTGACCGGAACGATGCAAAAACTCAGATCCAGGGTTGGCTGGATGATGGCTATTTTGTGCTGGTAGACAGATACGTATTTTCAAATATAGCATTCCAGTGTGCCAAGCTGAAGGATCAGAAAGAAAGGGATGAATTGAAAAACTGGATACTGGATCTGGAATATAAGTATCACAATTTGCCCCGTCCCGGGGTAAACATTTTTCTTGATGTGCCTTTCCGGTTTACCCGCACACAATTAACTGCCAGTAGAAAAGGAGAAGACAGGCAATACCTCCGGGGAAGCGATGATATTCATGAGGCTAACCTCGATTTTCAAAGAAATGTAAGGGATGTTTATCTTTCGCTGAAAGATGAAAAAGGATTCAGGATTCTTGAATGCTATAATAGTGAAAAAGATATATATTCACCCAAAGAAATTTTTAGTAAAATAATAAAAATCTTGTTCCATGATGAAGTTGCTCAGGCTAATTAGTAGAATACTAGTTGGAATTGTATTTGTTTTTTCTGGTTTTGTCAAAGCCATAGATCCACTTGGATCAACATACAAATTTGGGGATTATTTTACTGCCTTTGGTCTTGATTTCCTGGAGCCTCTGGCTTTTCCAATGGCAATACTCCTAAGTAATATTGAATTGATTCTTGGTATCGCCCTGCTTCTTTCTTACCGGATGAAAATAATGTCCTGGCTGGTATTCATTTTTATGTCATTTTTTACCATTCTGACTCTCATTCTGGCACTTACCAATCCTGTTTCTGATTGCGGATGTTTTGGTGATGCACTTATTCTTACCAACTGGGAAACCTTTGGTAAAAATGTGATCATTCTGGCCTTTACACTTGTGATATTCATTTACAGGAAACAATACCCTGAAATCCGATCCGCTATGGTTGAATGGTCAGTGATCGTTGCTTTCTTCCTTGGTTCGGTTTTTCTTTCACTTTATTGTTATAACAATCTGCCTTTGCTCGATTTCCGTCCATACAGTGTTGGAACCAATATCCCCGATGCTATGACAATTCCGGAAGATGCACCGCAGGCGGTTTATGAAACAAAACTTTATTATAAGAATCTTGAAACAGGTGAAGTTGAGGATTTCAGTATGGATAATTTTCCCCGGGACACGACAAAATGGGAATTCGAAGATGCTAGTACGGAATTAGTTTCCGAAGGTTATGAACCGCCGATTCACGATTTTAATATCATGGCCCCAAATGGAAATGAGATTACTGAAGATATTCTTTCTTTTAAAGGATATTCATTCATTCTGGTAAGCTATGATGCAACCACAGCCGATGCAGAAGCCCTGCAGGAGGCTAATGCTTTTTTCAAGCTGGCACAGGCCTTGCCGGATGTGCAGTTTCATGCTGTTTCCTCAACATTGAGAGAGGATCTCGACAGCCTCCGGGCAGAATATGACCTTATGTATGATTTTTCGCAGGCCGATGAAATTACTTTAAAAACCATCGTACGTTCCAACCCCGGATTATTTTTAATCAAAAACGGAACAATCACCGGTAAATGGCATTACCGGAATTTCCCTGACAGGAACTATTTTCCGGAACTCGAATCTCTTATTGCATATTATCCATTCTGCACCGGTTGTGATCTCCGCATCATTCAGGAAAGCCCATCAGGCGCATCTGCTGATCAGTATGAAACCCTTCTGTATTATAAAAATACCGCTACAGATTCAATTCATGAGTTTACCATGGATGATTTCCCGGCTAACACCGATGAATGGGTTTTTGAAAACTCTGTGTCCCGGAAGGTAAGCTCGGGTTTTGAGGATCCTCTTTCGAAAATTGGGATCCAATCCATACACGGCATGGACATGAATGAGATTGCATTTTTCAATGATGCTTACAGTTTATTGATGTTTCTTGATGACCCATCTGAACTTTCTGAAGATGAGTTTCAGGCTATGAATAAATTTGGCGGTATGGCGGCTGAATATCTTATGGAAAGGGTCGATGTATTTCCTGTGGTTGCCATGAACGAAGAGGAGGTATTGGAATTTACCAATGAAAATATTTCTCCCTTTGATTATTATATAGGTGAAGATACTGATATAAGCCATCTTGCCGGAGACTCTGTCCGTATTGTTTTGATAAAGGACGGGAACGTAACCTATAACTGGGCAGGACAAAATATTCCTGATCCCTCTGTTCTTGAAAATTTGGAGGTTGAAAAACTTGAAGATGCTGAATCTATTATCAAACCGGTAATACTAACCGATATGAGAATAACTTTAGAAAAGAGGTTGATATACATTTTTATTTTCGGATTTCTCCTATTGGGAATGATATTGAGAATTTATTTAGATCGAAAGAAATCGGATGTTTAACACTATCCTTTCTAAGATTGCTTATAGTATACTTGTCATCTGGGGAGTGGTCAGCATAATTTTCTTTCTATTCAATGTGCTTCCCGGAGACCCGGCCAGGATGATGCTTGGCCAGAGAGCGGATATGCAGACGGTTGAGCTTATCAGGGAGGAACTTGGATTAAATGAGCCACTTGCAAAGCAATATATCCGTTATCTGAATGATCTTTCATTTATCTCATTATATAATCTGGAAGACGAAAATTCTTATTTCTACTATTCAACAGAAAAATATGGCGATCCGACGGTTTTATTCGGGACAGGAAGCGGGAGTGCGCTCCTTTTGAAAAAGCCTTACCTGGGAAGATCCTTTCAGAATAGCCGGCCGGTTGGAGAGATGATAGGGGAGGCCTTACCCAACTCACTTATTCTGGCATTTACTGCCATTCTGATTGCTTTCCTGGCTGGTAATCTTATCGGTGTGGCGGCTGCACTCAGAAAAGATACGGTATTTGATCGCCTGAGTATATTTTTCTCAACCATCGGTATGTCCCTGCCTTCCTTCTTTGCAGCCATCTTGATTGGTTGGCTGTTTGCATATAAATTGGGACATATTACAAATCTGGATCTCACAGGCAATCTTTACGAGATTGATGACCTTGGCAGAGGTATACACCTGGAGCTTAAGAATCTGATTCTTCCGGCTATCACCCTGGGCATTCGCCCTTTATCGGTGGTGGTGCAATTATCGCGCAATTCAATGCTCGATGTGCTATCTAAAGATTATATCCGCACGGCATATTCAAAGGGAATTCCCAAAAGGAGAATACTTTTCCGTCATGCATTCCGAAATTCCCTTTCCCCGGTAGTTACAGCTATCAGCGGCTGGTTTGCCGGTATGCTGGCCGGCGTTGTCTTTGTGGAATACATATTCGGATGGAAAGGCCTGGGTTATCTTATTGTTAATGCCCTTAACTTTTATGATCTGCCGGTGGTGCTTGGGAGCGTTTTGACCATTGCCGTTGTTTTTGTGATTGTAACTATTCTGGTGGATGTGGTTTATGTTATTTTGGTTCCGAGACTCAGGTAAATGGTGGATTGAAGTCAGCAATCCTAAGAAACAAGGTTTTAAACAGTCCAATTAAGATTCTGAATATTTCCGAACATTTTGTATATTTGATAA
>CAZQOV010000134.1:0-8974 GCA_964595055.1 uncultured Bacteroidaceae bacterium
CTTATTCCTTCAATATAAATCCTGGGATCAACCATTGCCTCTGCAATTCTTGGATCTCTTCTCCACTGAATTAGGGTATCATTGTCAACAATAAGGGTGTCTTTTCCCTGTGCTTCGGCGGTCGCCCGCATGCTTGCCCGCATGTAAGACTGGAATTTATCCGGAACCTGTTGGCCGGTTTGATCCACGACCGTTGCAGCTCCTATTTTCGCGCCCGGTCGCATGAAAATACTGTCACAGGCCAGGGATATAAGAGCTCCGGCTGAAGCAGCGTTATCATCAATGAAAACGTAGACGGGTATTTTGCTGTTGAGAATCTTGGTTCTGATGGAATCCGCCATATTCACCAGACCCCCATAGGTGTTTATGTGGATGATTATGATATCAACATTTTGGTTGCTGGCTTCTTCAAAAGCTTTTTGAGTAGTTCTCCAAACCGGTTTTGCGATCTGTTCCTTGATATCATATTTGTAAATTTTTTTCTTATTTCCTGATTCATTTACCTGAGCAGCAGAAGTCAAAAAAATCAGGAATGAGATAAAAAAAAATTGAATACACTTATGGATTTTATCCTTCATGGTCAATAAATATTTCTTGCAATAAATTTAATAATTATTCCCATCCAATGGGGAGATTCCTGTAAAAAACTCCAGACGAAGTTAAAAGGAAGAAGTTGCCGTGTGGTTTCCGACCTGATTAAAAATGGCTTAATGATTTAGGTATTGTTAAAAAACTTCTAAATTTGTGCGTCAAATAAAAAAAAATGAAATTATCCAAGCTTACCGCAATATCTCCTGTCGATGGAAGATATGGGAATAAGACATCTGAACTTGCTGTGTATTTATCAGAGTATGGATTGATAAAATACCGGATTAAAATTGAACTGGAATATTTTATTGCGCTTTGTGGATTGAATTTAAAAGGCCCGGGTACGATCCAACCCGATGCAGAAAGCAGAATTCGTAAGATATATGATGAATTTGAGCTCTCCGAAGCAGATAGGGTCAAAGAGATTGAGAGCGTTACCAATCATGATGTTAAAGCAGTTGAATATTATCTAAAAGAGAAATTTGATGCAATCGGTTTGGAAAAGCAGAAAGAGTTTATCCATTTTGGCTTAACCTCCCAGGATGTGAACAATACGGCTATCCCTCTCTCCATCAAGGATGCTATGACCTATGTATTTATTCCAGCACTTGAAGACCTGATTTTAAAGATCAGGAAAAAAGCAGAAGACTGGAAAAGTATTCCCATGCTGGCCAGAACTCATGGACAACCTGCCTCACCTACCCGTTTGGGTAAAGAAATAAGGGTTTTTGCAGAACGCCTCGAAAAACAGTTTGAACAACTCAGAAATGTTCCCTACCCGGCTAAATTCGGGGGGGCAACAGGAAATTTTAATGCACATGTCGTTGCTTATCCTGACGTTGAATGGGTTGAATTTGCCAATCATTTTGTTGATAATATATTGGGATTGGAAAGATCTCAAACTACTACACAAATTGATCATTATGACGGCCTTTCTGTCATATTTGACAATATTTCACGGATAAATACCATATTACTGGATTTTTCCAGAGATATCTGGTCTTACATTTCTTTCGATTATTTTAAACAGAAAATCATAAAAGGAGAAACCGGGAGCTCAACAATGCCCCATAAGGTAAATCCTATAGATTTTGAAAATGCCGAGGGAAACCTTGGAATTGCCAATGCCCTTTTCCGACACCTGTCTGAAAAACTCCCCATTTCACGATTACAGCGTGATCTTACAGATTCTACAGTTCTCAGAAATGTTGGGGTGCCATTGGGACATACTCTCATTGCTATCTCAGCATTGGTAAAAGGGATAAATAAACTTATTGTTAACCGGGAGAAAATCGATTATGACCTCGAAAATAACTGGGCTGTGGTAGGTGAGGGAATACAAACCATTCTCCGTCGCGAAGGTTTTTCCAATCCCTACGAAAAACTGAAAGAACTGACACGTACAAACCGTAAGATTACTGCTGAATCTATTAAGGATTTTATCGATTCACTGGAGTTGTCTGAAGATGTGAAGGATGAACTCAGAAAAATTTCACCAAAAAACTATACCGGAAAATAGTAAATCTGATTCTTTTTCGTTTAGTTTGATATGATTATGGCTCAAGGTAATGAATAAGATATACCGCATCATCAAATATGTTCTTCCTTATAAGTGGAAAGCCGCATTAAGTGTTTCCTTCATGGTCCTTACTGCGGTTTTTAGTGTTTCAACCCTGGCCCTTATTGCCCCTTTTCTGAACCTTCTTTTTGAAAAGACCGAACTCATTACTGAGCCTGTCCCTTTTGAATTTAATATTGAAACGATTATTCATAACTTTAACTACCTGATGAGTGATATAATCATTCATGATGGAAAAGTATATGCGCTCTTCTTCGTAGGATTAATGGTAATTATAACTACCATGTTTAAGAACCTGTTTCTCTATCTTTCCAAATTTTTCATGATTCCTATTCGGACAGGCGTAGTAAAAGATATAAGAAATTCCATTTACTCCAAAATTGTAGCGCTTCCATTGGGCTATTTTTCGGAAGAGCGAAAAGGTGATATCATCACAAAAATGTCACAGGATGTTCAGGAAATCGAGGTTTCTGTGGTAAGATCTGTTGAAATGCTTTCCCGGGATCCGATATTAATCATAGGTTTTCTATCCGCACTGTTTTTTATCAGCTTTAACCTGACGTTATTTGTACTGGTTTTGCTCCCTCTTTCGGGTCTTTTAATTGGTCGCATTGGTAAAACATTAAGGCACCACTCACTGAGAGGTCAGAAAAAACTGGGCATCATTATGTCGATAGTTGAAGAAACCCTGGCAGGCCTTCGCATAATAAAGGCTTTTAATGCGGATCAAAAAATGACAGCGAGATTTATGAGTACCAATAATCTCTATACCCGGCTTCTGGTGAAAGTATTTCGAAGACAGCAAATGGCAAGTCCCTTGAGTGAGTTTCTCGGTGTTATGGTTCTTGTTTTTGTCTTATGGTATGGAGGTAAAATGGCACTTGAAGGCAATACTAACATGACCCCTTCCATGTTAATTGCTTATCTTGCGATGTTCTCCCAGATCATTACTCCCGCGAAATCGGTTACTACCGCATACTATAACATGCTCAAAGGTCTTGCTTCCATTGAACGGGTAGAAAGCCTCCTCGACGCAGATATAAAAATCAAGGAAAAAGAAAACCCCCTTGCTAAATCCAGTTTTGAACGGCATATCGAATATAAAAATGTTTCCTTTGCCTATTCAAACGATCTTGTACTTAAAAATATAAATCTCCGAATTGATAAGGGAAGTACCATTGCGCTTGTCGGGCGTTCAGGATCAGGAAAATCTACCCTGGTCGACCTGCTGCCGCGGTTTATTGATGTAAAGAAAGGTGAGATATGTATCGATGGTGTGGATGTGAAGAATATGAAACTTAAAGACCTGAGGCAACTGATGGGGATTGTTTCTCAACAGTCCATTCTTTTTAATGATACCTTTTTTAATAATATTGCCTTTGGTCTGGAAAATGTACCTGAGGAAGATGTAATGGCTGCAGCAAGAATTGCAAACGCCCATGAATTCATTATGGATACCCCCAACGGATATTATACCAATATAGGAGAAGGTGGAGGAAAACTTTCCGGAGGTCAGCGGCAGAGAATCAGCATTGCCCGGGCTGTGTTAAAGAATCCGCCCATTCTTATTCTTGACGAGGCTACATCCGCCCTCGATACGGAATCAGAACAACTGGTGCAGGATGCAATAACCCGTTTGATGCAGAACCGTACCTCAATAGTCATTGCCCATCGGTTAAGTACGGTTAAACATGCCGATAGGATTGTTGTTCTGGATGAAGGAAGGATCGTTGAAGAGGGGAAACATGAAGATCTTGTGGAAATCAACAATGGAACCTATAAAAAACTACATAAATTACAAATGTATTAAAGGGGAGAAAGGGAAATGAAGATTAGTGGTTTTACGATGGGTAAGAATGCCCTGAAGTTATATTATCCCATGAAACAATCCGTGATGTCCATTCTTCCTATCGTGGATGAATTTGTGATAGCCCTGGGAGATAGCGATGAAGATGACAGGACAAGAAAAGAATTGCTCTCTATCGGTAGTGATAAGATCCGCATAATCGATACGGTATGGGACATTACAAAGTTTCCCAGAGGCATGGAACATGCTCATCAGACGGATATAGCCAAGGAACACTGCCAGGGCGACTGGTTGTTTTATTTGCAGTCCGATGAGGTGGTCCATGAAAAATATCTTCCAGTTATCAGAAAACGGTGTGAAGAACTGTTGCATGATAAGAAAGTTGAAGGACTGTTATTCAATTATATTCATTTTTGGGGGGATTACTGGCATCACCAGGATGGTCATTGCTGGTATCGCCACGAAATCCGTATCATACGCAATGACCCTGAAATTCATTCATGGGAATCCGCTCAGTCATTTCGTCGAATCCCCAACTTTGATAAGATTAATTACCGACGTCAGGAAGATACCTATAAATTGAAAGTTGCTCCTGTTGATGCCTGGATTTTTCATTACGGATGGGTAAGACCTCCAAGGTTAATGCAGAATAAGATAAAGGCCTTTAGTATAAATCATCAGGGAAGAGAAAGGATAGCTAAAAATGAAAGTCTGAGGCTATATGATAAGGTATTTGATTACGGAAATATATCAAAAGTGACCAGATTTGAAGGTACCCATCCTGAAGTCATGAGAGAATGGATTGCTGATTTTGACTGGAAAGATCAGCTCCGGTTTTCAGGACCCACCCAAAGCCTGAATCCAATAAAAAACAAACATGATAAATGGAAATACCGGATTGTCTCCTGGATTGAAAAAAAACTCCTTTTTGGTATCCGACTGGGCGAATTTAAAAACTACAAAGTATTAAAAAGATGATCCGGAAAACCAATATTCTGATGATAGATAATTAAATTCCCCAACCCTGAGAAATGCCATAAGCATCAAAATTCCCTTTTACACGGTTCCTTGTTGTCTGGTCGGGGGTAACCGTCCCGGAAAATATAACAAAACGTTCAGAAGTCGATTCAGAATAAAAGCTTATAATCATATAAGTCTCATTTTGTCCAGGGTCCTCATTGAAGCTGTATGTTCCTTCAGAAAAAAGTTCAGTTTCAGCCTGAATCATAGAAATGATCATGGAATGAGCTCCGGAATCATTGCTTTCATTCCCTTCGAGAAAATCTTAAAAAAAGCCCGATTTTACCTTTGGCAAAATCGGGCTTATGAGATTGCGGAGGAAGAGGGATTCGAACCCCCGGTCCGCGTGAGCGGACAACGGTTTTCAAGACCGCCGCATTCGACCACTCTGCCATTCCTCCGGGCGCAAAAATAATACTTTATTTTTTAAAAGAGAAAAAAATCTGAAAAAGCAGAATATGGAAAATAAAGGGATGAAAATGCCTTGAAAGTCTTATTTAGCCTGAGAATTTTTAATTTCGTATTAATAAAAGGTGCTTTTTTCAACATTTGAGCATTTTTTTAGCCTTAAATTTGCTAAACATCAGAAATACTCTATATTTGTATAAACTTTGACACTTTAATGATTTCTAACCCTAAAAATTATTTATTATGAACAAAGCACAATTAATCGATGCTATTGCTGCGGAAGCTAACTTAACAAAAGCAGATGCGAAAAGAGCTTTGGATGCTTTCGTAAAAACTACAACTGATGCACTTAAAAATGGAGATCGTGTCGCTCTCGTAGGTTTTGGTTCTTTTTCAGTATCTGAAAGAAACGCCAGGACCGGCAGAAATCCACAAACCGGAGCTCCCATTACGATTTCCGCAAAAAAGGTTGTTAAGTTTAAAGCAGGAAGTGAATTAGCTGACGCTGTTCAATAAAAAAGATATTAAACTACCGTTTGCAGGGAGCTAAATGCTCCCTTTTTTTTTGTCAACCAATTTTATTATGGGGTTATGGATCAGGAATTGTTAAGGTACCTCCAAAGTTTTGTCACCGGTCACAGAAACAAATTGTTCGACCGAATACTGGATATGCGGACAAAATATATAACCCTTGCCCTTGAAGATATTTACCAGTCTAACAATGCCAGTGCGGTTTTAAGAACCTGCGACTGCTTTGGGGTTCAGGAAGTTCATGTAATTGAGAACCGTAATGAATATCAGTTAAACACGGAAGTAACCATGGGTGCCGAAAAATGGCTTGATATTTATAAATACAATGACAAAAAAAACAATTCATTATCGGCAATAAAAAGACTGAAGAAAGAAGGTTACCGGATTGTCGCCACCAGTCCGCACAGGAATGAACTGTTGCTCGATGATTTTGATATAAGGAAAGGCAAGTTTGCTATTTTTTTGGGGACTGAACTTACCGGGTTATCGGATACGATTCTCGAAAATGCTGATGAGTTTCTTAAAATCCCCATTTACGGTTTTACAGAAAGCTACAATATTTCTGTTTCTGCTGCCCTCATCCTCCAAGAGCTGGTTCGAAAGATCCATCATTCCGATATTGACTGGAAAATTCCACTGGAAGAGAAAAATAGAATTAAATTGGACTGGCTTCGCAAAACCATCAAAAAGGCAGACGTTATCGAAAAAAGATTTTTAGAACAAAAATTTTAAGGCATTGTTTTTTCAGATTTTATTTTCCGGGTTGCCTGGTATCCATTTTATTTTATATCTTTGACAAAACATGATTTGAGTGGGATTAAAAGTTAATTTCAATCCACTAACAATTAACTGCATGAATTGTATAATCATAGACGATGATAAATTATCTCGCAGAATTATCGAGGAATTTATTACCAAAACGGATGGATTGCATCTCAAATATTCATTTGCGGATGCTGTGGAGCCAATAAATACTCTGACAAAGGAAGATGAGATTCACCTTATTTTTCTGGATATCGAAATGCCCGAAATGAGTGGAATTGATTTTCTTAATTCTTACAAAAATCCACCCCAGATCATAATCGTTTCTGCCAAAGGAAAATATGCTCTGGATGCTTTTGAATATGACGTTACGGATTATCTTCTGAAGCCTGTAACATATTCAAGGTTTTATAAGGCTGTAGATAAAGCATTTGCAAGGTTTGAGAAGAATAAGGAAAACCTTATTGGAAAGGATGAGATATTCATAAAAAAGAATTCCACACTTGTCCGACTAAATTATAATGAAATTCTTTGGGTGGAAGCGCTTGAGAATTACGTTATATTTAACACTTACAAGGAAAAATACACCATTCATTTCACCATGAAAGCCATTGAACAAAGGCTGCCCTCAAATAAATTTACAAGGGTGCATCGTTCTTTTATTGTTAATACTTCAAGGATCGATGTTATTGAGGATAATTCGGTGGTAATTAAAACTGCCGAAGGTAATAAAACCATACCCATTGGAAAATCCTATAAGGAAAAATTAATGAGAGATATAAATCTTATCATTAAATAATGGTTTCTTCACGTCAGCTTTTTTTGAATCATCTTGCTCAAACTTCTTTAGCTCCCATGCTGCTCGAGATCTCATCTGCCAGGGGAGTTTTTCTTTTTGATAAATATGAGAAGAAATATTTTGACCTGATCTCAGGTGTTAATGTTTCAGCCCTGGGGCACGGAAATCAAAGGGTTATTAACGCTATAAAAAAGCAGGCAGATAAGCACCTGCATCTCATGGTTTACGGAGAATTCCTGCAGGAACCACAAATTGAATACGCCGCTTTACTAACTTCCTATTTGCCTTCTCATCTCTCTTCGGTTTATTTTGTGAATTCGGGTTCAGAGGCAGTGGATGGAGCCTTAAAACTTGCGAAAAAATACACGGGTAGGGCTGAAATCCTCTCTTTTCGCAATGCTTATCACGGGAGCTCAATCGGGGCCATGAGCATTATGGGGAGTGAAAATTATACCCATGGATATTATCCCCTGATGCCTGGTGTGGCCCACCTTAATTTTAATGATTTCTCTGAACTGGAAAAGATAACCACAAAAACAGCTTGTGTTGTGGCCGAGGTAATACAGGCAGAGGCAGGAATGATCCTACCCCGGGGGGATTTTTTACGGGCACTCCGTAAACGATGTGACATGACCGGGACCTTACTGATTCTTGACGAGATTCAAACCGGACTGGGACGAATGGGTACGCTGTTCGGATTTGAATATTATGGGATTGAGCCGGATATTCTTCTGCTCGCCAAAAGCTTTGGCGGAGGATTGCCTCTGGGTGCATTTATCGCTTCCCGTGAATTAATGGAGGTTATCTCCTATAATCCGGCTCTGGGCCACATTACTACTTTTGGAGGTAATCCTCTTTGCTGTGCTGCCGGGAAGGCCTGTTTTGAAGCTATTTTGGATGAAGATATCTGGCTTACAGTACCTGAAAAAGAGGTTTTATTCCGTGAGAAATTGACCCATCCTGCCATTAGAGAGATACGCGGCAAAGGCTTGATGCTGGCGGTAGATCTTGGGCATAAAGATCTTATGCATAAAGTGGTTGAGCTCGGTGTGGCTGAAGGTTTTGTAACCGATTGGTTCCTGTTCTGTGAAACCGCCATTAGAATTTCACCTCCGCTGATTATCAAGGAGGAGGAAATTTCCGAAGTTTGTGAGCAAATAAATATTGCCATTGATAAGGCGAGCGCTCAATAAATAGAGCCTAATCCCGTTTTCTTTATAAAAGCAATAAAAGTGATAAAATATTTTTGGATAGTTTTTTTCTTCATGGGCGTTATCTCTGCTCAAGCACAGGATTCTCTCAAGATAAGGAGAGTTATGAAGGTTGAACAGGATATTCTGAAAATCTTTGAACGGATCTATGATATGTCTCCTTCTGAAGAGAGAGATTCGCTTAACAATTGGATTCTTCAAAGCCTAAAAGATGAATTGTCCACCTGGGATGGATTTTATTATCAGTGGGATGCCCTGGGTATGATTGG
>CAZQOV010000135.1:0-8957 GCA_964595055.1 uncultured Bacteroidaceae bacterium
AAAGGCCGAAGAAGTATCGGGGATCAGCAATTTTAATCACTGGTCAAAAGGATTTCACCGGCTCAAGGCCCGGGAGGATGGTTCGGGCATATTGCAGGGATTCATTCCCGCCATTGGAAAAGGAGAAGCCTATAAATATCATATCAAATCAAAATTTGAAAATTATGAGGTTGAAAAAGCGGATCCTGTGGCTTTTTATAGTGAAAAACCTCCAAAAACGGCTTCCGTCATTTGGGAATACAGCCACAACTGGAAGGATGAGCAATGGATGAAAAACAGAAAAAAACACAATTCCCTCAATCGCCCCATGTCTGTTTATGAAGTACACCTGGAATCCTGGCGCCGTTCTCCCGAGGAAGGAATGAGAACCTTAACTTATAAAGAGCTGGCAGAGCAACTTGCTTCATATGTGAAGTACATGGGATACACTCATGTAGAGCTGATGCCGGTTACGGAATATCCATTTTCCGGTTCCTGGGGTTACCAGGTTACCGGATTTTATGCGCCAACAAGCCGTTTTGGGAATCCCGATGAATTTATGGAATTCATAGATATTCTGCATCAGAGTGATATTGGGGTGATCATGGACTGGGTACCCTCGCATTTTCCGGGAGATCAACATGGTTTGCATTATTTTGACGGAACTTTTTTATACGAACATCAGGATCCGCGAAAAGGCTATCATCCCGACTGGAGCAGTTATATTTTCAATTATGGGCGGAATGAAATACGAAATTTCCTGATCAGTAGTGCTCACAGCTGGATGGATTGTTTCCATATTGATGGATTGAGAGTGGATGCGGTAGCCTCTATGCTTTACCTTGACTATTCCAGAAAAGAAGGCGAGTGGATTCCGAATGAACACGGCGGAAGAGAAAATCTTGATGCTATTCATTTTCTTCGGGACTTTAATGAATCGGTTTACTCTTCATACCCCGATGTGCAAACCATTGCAGAGGAGTCTACCGCCTGGCCCATGGTTACCCGGCCTGTTTATACTGGTGGCCTCGGTTTTGGAATGAAATGGAACATGGGCTGGATGCATGATACCCTTAGCTATATGGCCCATGAACCCATACACAGAAGCTATCATCACAATCAGATGACATTCAGCATTATGTATGCATTTAACGAAAATTTCATGTTATCACTCAGCCATGATGAAGTGGTACATGGCAAAAACAGCCTGATCAATAAAATGCCCGGAGATAACTGGCAGAAATTTGCCAATTTGAGAGCATTATTTGGATTTATGTTTGCCCACCCCGGAAAAAAACTGCATTTCATGGGTATGGAATTCGGACAATGGAATGAATGGAACCATGAATCGAGCCTCGACTGGCATTTGATTGAATATGAACCCCACAAAGGATTGCAATTTTTCATTAAAGATCTTAATAGCGTGTATAAGCGTTTCCCTGCGCTGTATGAAAATGATTTTTCAGAGGAAGGTTTTCGGTGGATTGATGCCAATGATTCTCAGAACTCCATCCTGAGTTTCGTACGTTATGATAAAGACAAAGATCGACCAGTGCTTATAATCGCTAACTTTACGCCCGTACCCCGATATAACTACAGGATCGGAGTGCCTGTTGATGCCCGATGGACGGAAATATTAAACAGTGATGCTAAACAATATGGTGGCAGCGGAATGGGAAATTTCGGAGGAGTGGAAGCAAATCCTGTCACTTATCACGGTGAAGAACAATCGATCAATATATTGATTCCCCCACTGGGAATCGTAATGTTTTCATTGGAATAAAAAATATGAACCCATACAATCCTGTTTCTACCTATCGCATACAATTTTATAAAGATTTTACTTTCCGTGATGCTGAAGAAGTAACAGACTATCTTCATTCATTGGGTATAAAAACAATATATGCCTCACCGATTTTTCAGGCCGTAAAAGGAAGTGTTCACGGATACGATGTAACCGATCCTCTGCAATTGAATGAAGAAATCGGGAACAAGGAAGATTTCGATTCGCTTATTCAAAAAATTCATGAGAAAGGAATGGGGTGGATTCAGGATTTTGTTCCCAATCATATGGCCTTTTCATCTGAGAATCCCTGGATTTTTGATCTCTTGCTCAAGGGAAACAAATCCCGTTTCTATTCTTTTTTTGATCTTTTCGCTGATCACCCTGATAAAGACCTCCAGGAAAAGATTATGCTTCCTTTTTTCGGGAAAGAAATTGATGAGGTGGTCAATGAAAAAGAATTAAAGATTGAGTTCAATGAAAAAGGGTTCACCTTCCGGTATTATGAGAATAGTTACCCTGTTTCCATCGGGGCCTATCAAACCCTTTTCAAATTTTCTTCATTTAAAAAAATACCGGATAGCATTTTGAAGTTCCAAAATTCCCTTTCCTCTTCTGCTTTCATGGAGGAAGTTGGAAAACTATACCATGCCTATACAAGGAAAGACACCCTCTACAAATTCATTAACAATTGCCTGGAAGAAGTAAATTCCGATCCTTCACTTATTAAAAAACTGCTAAAGGAGCTTTCCTTTATCCCTGTGTATTGGAAAGAAACAGAAAAGAGAATAAATTACCGAAGATTTTTTACCATAAATAGTTTAATCTGTTTGAATATTCATAAGAAAGAGGTTTTCAGGATCTATCATAGTTTTCTGAAAATCCTTTTGGAACAAAAATATCTGGACGGTTTAAGGGTAGATCATGTGGATGGATTGGCCGATCCGAATCAATACCTGGACGATTTGCGGGCTTTGTCGGGTCCTGATTGCTATATTATTGTCGAAAAGATCCTGGAAGAGAATGAAAAACTACCTGAAACATGGCCGGTTCAGGGTTCAACAGGTTATGATTTTCTTTCCATGGTGAACAATCTTCTTGCTAACCGAAAAAGTGAAAAGGATTTTTTATCCTTCTATAAAAACTGGAATGAAGACCCGGCAGACAGTCAGGAGCTTATTCTCGATAAAAAACGTTTCATACTGCATAACCGGCTCAAAGGAGAGCTCGACATTCTGGCTTACCAATGCCAGAAAATCCCGGCTTTTGCCATGGATACTTTCGATCAGAAGCAAATCAGGGAAGCGATTGCAGAATTTTTGGTTCATTTTCCGGTTTATAAGATCTATAAAGTTCCTTCCCAATTTGAAGCGAAAGAAAAAGCCTTCATCAAAGATATTTTCAAAAGAGCCATTCGAAATAATAAACATACCAAAGCTACTTTATATTTTTTAAGGTCCATGTTTCTTCTTGCTGAATGTAATGATCTCAAGGTACAGAGCGAGATTGATGCTTTTTTCAGGCGCTGCATGCAGTTTACCGGTCCCTTAATGGCAAAAGGAATTGAAGATACGGCTTTTTACTCCTACCATCCTCTGCTTGCATTTAATGAAGTTGGGGATAGTCCGGAATACTTTGGAATAAGTGTGAAAAAGTTTCATCGCTTAATGAAGGAAAGGCAGGAAACAATACCTTTGTCCATGAACACCCTTGCTACACATGACACCAAAAGAGGTGATGATGCCCGGGCAAGGATTCTTGTACTGGGTGATATTCCCAAAGAATGGAGAAAGATCACCAGGCATTGGCAGGAAATTAATCATAAAAGCAAATCGGTGGTAAATGGCAGACCGGTACCCACATCCAATGATGAATACTTTATTTATCAGACCCTGTGCGGACATTTACCCATGGATGGAAAAGTTACTGAGGATTTTATTGCCCGTTTAAAAAAGTACCTGATCAAGGCTTTTCGAGAATCAAAAGTAAATTCATCATGGAGTGAACCGGATACAGCTTATGAGAACAAGACCCTGGAATTTATTGAAGCAATACTATCTCCTCAGCATGCATTCCATCAAAGTTTTACTGCTTTCGTTAATGGGATCATTCCTCACGGTATCATTAACTCAATAACCCAGACGATCTTAAAAAATACCCTCCCGGGGGTTCCTGATACCTATCAGGGCAGTGAGATCTGGAACCTGAGTTTTGTCGATCCCGATAATCGTGCCCCCGTAGATTACAAAAACCTGGCAAGCAGCCTTGAAATGCTTATCAGGGATTATTTAACTGACCCGGTAAGTATGACTCAAAGATTGTGGCAAAACACCACGAACGGATTCATCAAACATTGGATCAGTTATCTTACCCTTCAGGAAAGAACTAAAGATCCGGATCTTTTTATCCGCGGCAGCTATATACCCTTAAAAATCAAAGGAAAATACAAAAAGCATATCATGGCTTTTTTACGACGCCACAGAGACAGCTATCTGCTTGTGGTTCTTCCTTTAAATACGGGATCATTGCCTCCGCATCCGGACTGGAAAAACACACGGCTTATTCTGCCCGGTATCAGCCCGCCAAAATGGGAAAACAGAATGACCAGGGAAATCTATAAAGTCGCTGATGAGTTCTTAATAAATGAGGTATTCTCCCAGGTTCCCTTCGGATTATTTAAGGGAGTTATACCCGAACCAAGAAGAAAAGCAGGTATTCTAATGCATATTTCTTCTTTGCCTGGAGATTACGGTATTGGTGATTTTGGTCCTCAGGCGCAAAAATTCGTGGATTTTTTATACCGCACAGGCCAACATTACTGGCAGGTATTACCCCTTAGTCAGTCCGATACCTTAACCGCTTATTCCCCTTACAGTTCTTTCTCAGCATTTGCAGGCAATACCTTGCTGACAGATCCGGTGCAACTGGTGAAAATGGGATTGCTTGAGCCATCTGAATTAGGGAAATTTAAAAAGAAAAGCGATAACCGAGTTAATTATCCGCACGCAGAGAAAGCCAAAGATTATTACCTTGATACTGCTTTTAAAAACTATCAGCGAACCGATGATGCAAAATTAAGGAATAAGCTTGAAAGGTTCAGGTTGAAAGAAAGCTATTGGCTGGAAGATTTTGTTTTGTTTCTGGCTTTAAAAAGGCATTATGAATTTCTACCATGGAATGAATGGCCGGAAGAATACCGGGACCGTGATCCGGCTTTCCTTGAACAATTCAAAAAGGAACATAGAGAGGAGATGGAAAAAATCATCTTCAAGCAATTCATTGTAAGTGAGCAATGGGCTGATCTTAAAAGCTATGCGAATGATAAAGGTATCGATATATTTGGTGATATTCCTATTTACATCGATTATGATAGTGCGGATGTGTGGTCTCATCCGGAACTCTTCAGGTTGAATGAAGACAAATCAATGCAAGCTGTAGCGGGTGTCCCTCCCGATTATTTTAACAAAAACGGTCAGCTATGGGGCATGCCCCTGTTCAACTGGGAAGAAATGAAAACAAGGGCTTATGATTGGTGGCTCAACCGTATACGCAAAAATCTGGAGTGGTTTGATTTATTAAGGCTTGATCATTTCAGAGGATTCTCAGCCTATTGGGAAGTTCCTGCAGATAGTGAAGTAGCCTTACATGGCAAATGGGTCCCGGGTCCGGCTCATGATTTTTTTGAAGCCATTCGTAATGAATTTCCCGGTATGCCATTTGTGGCAGAGGATCTTGGCCAGATTGATCAGGCTGTTTATGATCTGAGGGATGATTATGATCTCCCAGGCATGCGCGTGATTCAATTCGGCTTTGAAAAGAAGATGCCCTGGTTACAGCATACGCCTATTAATTACACCTACAACAGCATTGCATATACCGGAACACATGATAATAACACCATGAAAGGCTGGTATCGAAAAGAAGCCACCAGGGCCACCCTAAAACGATATAAAAAATATACCGGGAATAAGCTTAAAGAAAAGAATTGCCATACAGAGATGATCCGCCTGGCTTATTCTTCTGTTGCAAAAATTGCCATAATTCCCATGCAGGACTGGCTCGGATTAGATGAAAACAGCAGAATGAATTTTCCCTCCACTACAGAAGGAAACTGGCTTTGGAAATTGAAAGAGGGTCAAATAAGCCCAAAACTCGAAGAAAAAATACGGAAAATGGTTAAGATATTCGGACGGATTTAATTTGGGATATAAACCCTATCCGGTAAATGTTTTCGAAATGCTATTATGTACATCTTTTTTGGCTTTATCTTCGAAAGCCAGCGCTCTTGAACCCGGGTATATCTGCACAAGGCAAGCTAAAAAATGTCAATGGAATAAGGATTGTTTTACCCCTGAAAAGCTGTTAAAAAAAGGCTGTCTAATTCTCATTTCAGACAGCCTTTTTTTGGTTGGTTTCACACGTCAATCACAAAAGACGGGATACTTTTTTAATAAGTAGTTGTTCCTTTATATACATAGGATTGTCCTTGAGGGATTATCCTGCCCGTATAAGTCAACTGACCCCCTCTTAAGCCACTTAAGCGTGCTGAAGCTTGCCCATCAGCTCCAATATTCATAAAAATATCATAAATGCCGAGATTGGTCATTATATTCATTGAGATGCTTAAGTTATTCTTTTCATCATTCTTGTTTAATTCGAAGTCGGTAATTTGTCCTTCAGCGGTGATTCCCCCCACACCGTTATATCCCATTCCTGACGGACTACCAACCTGAATAACAGCATTCGTAGAGTCAACCATAATAAAATTCAAAGAAGAAGGTACTGGAATTCGTTGTCCGTACCGATTCTCAAGATAATTGGTTTCCAAAACGAATTGCTTTGTTTCGATAATCTCTCTTGTCGTTTCATATTCTCTTTCAATTTTTTCTTTTCTCGCCTGCTTCTTTTCTTCCCGGGTTTTACCATCCTGCGCTACCAGCACTGAAGAGAACCCAAGAAGAAAAACTAACCCTATTGATATCATTATATTATTCATGTTCCAATGTTTTAATGTGTTTCTATTTAATTATGTTAAATCAAATAGCGTACCAAAATTTATATGGGAAAGGCAGTCATGGGATTGGGGTGGGTGGGGATTGGGGTGTTATCGGGCAGGGTGAGTTACAATTGCAATTTCCTTACCAGCAATATGATCATTAACTCAGTCCCATCACCTCCATATACTTCATCTTAAGGGTATTGCGGAATCTCTTCCGGAAGATTTTGAATTTGTCTTTGGGTTTTAGCTCTGGAATGGGCGTGGTTCTTGATTTGTTTGCATGAGGAAAGGGAACATCCGGAATATCCTTATTCAGGAATTCACAAAGTTTCTCCCACTTATCTCCTTTGGTGAAGTCTAAAACCAGGAGATCATTGGGCCGGTCTTTGAAATACTCAAGCCCTTCTTTATTATGATTATTATACACCCGCAGTGTATTTTCCTTATCATCTTTGGGAAGGCCTTTCCCTTTACCATAGATCCACTCATGCTGGGGACTCCTGAGATCTCCGATATGCTTGCTTACGCTTTTATACCAGGATTCTTCATCCCGGATGGTAAGGATAAATTTTGAGCCCGGAATAAGCTGATCGAGCTCCTTATAGATCATATACCAGGGAGTGTCCTCTACGGCATCATAGTCCCTGATCATTCTGAGCACCTTTTTATAATTGCCCCGAAGAATGGGGATCAGGGGACGTGTACTGGTGTCTTTTACGGTATAACCCAGAATTTTGAGCGCTTCCCTGAGACTGGAGGTCCCTGTTTTTTGAAAGCCCACACCTATAATTTTGCCTTTCATTCGTCAAATTTTTTCTTAGGGGGAAAGTACAAAATTATTGAAAATAGTCAGAATAAGGCTCACTATTATGAAAATATTCTTTTGGGGACATTCCGGATAGTTTTCGAAAATCACCTGTCATGTGCGACTGGTCATAATATCCGCATACATAACTGAGAGATGTAAGTGACATGTCAGAAGATATAAATTTTTGGTTCAAAGCATTCTGAAATCTCACCACTCTTAAAAACTGTTTAGGACTGCTGCCAATGAATTCAGTGAATATCCGTTCATATTGCTTTCTGCTTAAACAGGCCCGGGAAGCCAGGAAATCAATATTCACCAGTCCTTTATTTTTATTTATCAATTCAAGACTGTCTTGTATGCGTTCAAAATGATATTTTCTTTTACTTTTAACCAGTCTTGTAAGGAGAAAGGCTTCCAGCAGCTCAATTCTTTCCTGCATCGTATTTGCCTCCTGCAATTTTCCCTCCACTTCATTAACCTCATCCTTTAACAGAAATCTTAAAGGAATCGCATGATTAAAAAATTCATTTGAAGGAAAGTTAAAGAAAAGCGGTAAACTATGGGGATGAAAAATTACAGAAATCAAAGAAAAATTTCCTTCAACTTTCAGATCATAATAACTACTCTGCTGCCCTGTTATGATTGAATTTCCGGTAAAACTCCGATTATCATCCATTGTTGAAGGATTTCCTTCCAGGAAAAACATTAACTCCATCAAACCATTAGGAACTATACGTTGCACATGTTCTTCCCCCGGAGGAAAGCAACTTTCAATTCCCCAGTATTTACGGATGAAGGGAGAAAGTTTTTCAGATGGATATGCGGTGTAGAGGGGCATGCTTTATTATAATGAAATACAAATTTAAAAATTTCTGGTTTTTTTGCTGCTTAAAATATTTTTTTTAATCATTGAGGCAGAGCCGGTTCTCGGTTCCGGCTCTGCCCTGCTAAATCACTTATCCCCGTACAATCCTATCCTATTCCCCTCCGAATCAATGAAAAGCGCAAAATAGCCCCTTCCTTCAGCTTCAATTTTTGTTTTGTTGCTGACAATGCTTCCACCAGCACTAACTATTTTTTCAATTGTTGTGTCAAGTTCATTTCCCACATTAAAACTTGCCAGTACACCGTCTCTGGAAGGATGGAAACCAGGTGCCAGGGAAATTGCTCCTTCGTCTCCGGGAAAACAGGCCATTTTCTCTTCACCGAAATCCATTTTTTCCAGATTAAGCCCTAAAATTTCATTGTAAAAATTGACTGCCCTGTCGAAGTCAGATGCGGGGACTTCAACCCATGAAATAAGTTTTTTCATTTTGTTTTGTTTTTTTGTTTAAATTGAATGACAGGGCAAAAGTATTCGCTTACCAAAGCATAAAATTGGAAAATTG
>CAZQOV010000136.1:0-8926 GCA_964595055.1 uncultured Bacteroidaceae bacterium
CATGACGGTACCCAACCCAGTGCCCACAGTAACAAGACTTACCACACCTTTATGATGTTTTCCAGCGCCAAATCTCATTTCTCCGGTACCTGCAGCATCTGCATCATTCACAACATGAACAGGACAGTCGGTCTGTTCGGAAAATAATTTGTTAATATCTTTGTCTATCCATGACTTATCCACATTAGCCGCAGTCCGTGCAATTCCATTTTGGACCACACCCGGATATCCTACTCCGATGGGCCCTTTCCATTTGAAATGTTTAACGATTTCAGCAATTACTTCACCTACAGCTTCCGGGGTGGCTGGTTGGGGTGTGGGAATACGAAAACGCTTTGTTTTCAATTTCCCATCCTTTGTTTTAACGATGGCTCCTTTTACTCCGGAACCGCCAATATCGATCCCAAGGACTTTTTTGTATTTCATCTTCCTTTATTTTTGAACAAATAATAAAAGATTAAAAATATTGATAATATTATTAAATGCCACATATGGATAAACATTTATTCTTTATACAGTCTCATTTAAAATAATATTTCCCCGTTTTTTTTTTTGCGGACCTGAAAATTATACCTAATTTTAGTTTAGTATTAACTAACCTAAAAAAAATTGAAAGAGGGCTACTTCAGTAACTACAACTGGAAGGACAAGCTTGTATTAATCGTGGAAGATGACCTTTCAAGTTGTTATTATTTAAAAGAGGTCCTTTCAGGGACACAATTGCATATTTACATTGTTACCAATGGGGAAGATGCAATTGTCGAGTGCAAAAACAGAAAAGTAGATCTTGTTTTAATGGACATTCAACTCCCAGGAATAAATGGTTACATTACTACCCGGGAAATAAAAAGAATTTTTCCCCATCTCCCGGTCATTGCACAAACAGCCTATGCCATGGCCGATGACCGGAATAAATGTTTCGAAGCCGGATGTGATGATTATATATCCAAACCTATCGATCCTATTTCTTTGCTGGAAAAAATGAACTACTTCCTGAATAACTTCGTGAATCCTTAATCAAAACATTCCTTTTCCCCTTCGTTTTTCAGGCTCACCTGGAATAAAATTCATTTGATAGCTTTTGCTGAAATTCACCTTTTCATCTTCATAAATTCCCGTATTATAACGGTAATTCAAGTATTTATCGATTTGATTATCATAATAAGGACTGGAAGACATTCCGGAGACTCCTCCAGGAATAATGATCCGGGAATCGTCCCATTTTCCTACATGATAGATATGTCGATGTGAAGCTCCGTACTTTGATCTGAATAAACGGGTTAAAGGATAATAAAACGGACTCACAGTATGATAACTTCCGCCAACCTCAAAAGGTCCTCTGTTTAATTTAAATACCCGGTTTACTATATCAACAGACCCCAATGGATGATTCAGCATCAGAGTGTGAACTTTTCCCCATGACCAGTCTTCCGGATTATTCCCTATTCTATCGGACAAATTTTCAAGGGTTTGTTTCAATGCCATAAACGCAATATCACCTGCATCTTCTATTCTATTGGCTGTATTAACATTATCGAACCAGATAGATTCTCCGGAAACTCTTATTTTGTCCATAAAATAAGTAGCAAGCAAATCCTGTCTGATATACATGTTGAATAATTCTTCACCCATTTCATCTTTGAAAACCTGGAGAAGAAACTCATAATAAAACTGTTCAAATAGGGTAGATGCCACACTATGAACAGGCATGGTGTAGTCCCAGCTATCCAGTGCATGGTAAGCCTCCTGCATAGCTGCTGTTGCTGTATCCATATGAGGATTCAGGATTTCAAGAAAGAAAGGAACCAATTTTTCAGCCCATTTTGACCTGGTATCTGATTGCATCCTGATCATATCATCTATTCCAAGTTTTTCTTTCATTTCAAGCATCTCAATTATTCTTTCCATCCGATTGGGAAGGCTGTACCACTTACTTATATAATACGGGTAATCATCACCTGCCACCCGGTTGTTTGCTGAAGCCACATACCCTTTTTCCGGATTATAACTAAATGGCAATTCCTCAAATCTCACCCTACCCTTCCAATCATGAAGACTTGTATCGCCTGGAAAAACAAAACTCCCATCTCCTTCTCTTAAAGGAATGCCGGCTGCCGTTTGCATACCAATATTCCCTTCAACATCTGCATATGCGATATTTTGACTTATAGAAATAAAAGATCTGGCAGCATCTCTGAAATCTTTCCAATTCTCCATCCGGTTGAACAGGTATACAGACCTGATTTCGTTACTAAACTCATTTCCAATCCATCTCATGGAAATAACCGGTTTTTTTAGTTCTTTAAATCCTGAAATAACCGGTCCCCTATGCGTAAACCTGGTCAAAAATTCCATGCTATCTCCCTCTGGTATGTAAAAGATCTCTTTTTTATATCTAAAATCAACCCATTCCCCATCCAGCTTATATTGAGATGTATCTTCAGGGTTAACCGTTTCGAGATAAAAATCTATATCATCGACCATCACATTTGTCATTCCCCAGGCAACTTTTTCATTATGACCACAAATAATGAATGGAGCTCCCGGAAGTAACAGGCCACTAACATTTAACTGGCCGGGAACAACCTGGTGCATCTGGTACCATATCCCTGGTAAGGAGAGCTCCAGATGCATATCATTCGCAAGAATCGCATTTCCCGTAAGGGTTTTCGATCCCGAAACTGCCCAATTATTTGAAGCTTGAAAAACCCGGAGTCCCTTGTCTGTAATTTTTTGATTTACCCGTTCAATCAGCGAAACAGCTTCCTCCATAGCATCCTCATATTTCTGGATTACATAAGAGTCCTGCAAGTCCATATCAGGTAAAAGTGCCTGGAAATGAGCATCACCCAGCGCTCTTCCTAATCTAAACAGCTTTACCTCTGTGTTCCAGGCCACGGTAAGATTCCATGACATGTAACCAATTAAATTTGCAGAGTGCTGGGGTTCCCATTTTTCAGGTTGATATCCCAAAAGTGAAAATTCAAGCGGTAGTTTTCCTTCATTATCTTCAAGGTACTGATTTACCCCCTCCGAATAAGCGCCCAGTGCCTCAAGGACAGCCGTAGAAGAACTATCAAGTACACTTTCCGACTTTTCTGTGAAATTTAAAGACCGGAATAACCTGTCGGTTTCAAGCAATTCCTCCCCGAAAATCTCGGAAAGTCTCCCCTGGGTTAGTCTTCTGAATACATCCATCTGCCAAATCCTGTCCTGAGCACTCAGATAACCCACTGCCCGGTAAAGATCGGCCTCATTTTTCGCATAAACATGTGGCATTCCGGTGCTATCCCTCAATACACTAACGGTATCATTCAAATAAGGGAGAAACAGATCTTTATTATAATCAGGAAGCGCTTTCCTTGAGCTGTGGCGAATAAAAATGAGACCGGAAATTACCGACATTAAGACCAATATAAGGATAACGACGAGGGCTATGCGGAGGATTTTCATGGGAAGTTTTGGGGTTTGGTTCCCGCCTGCCATTTCGCTGGCCTTTGCGATTGGCGGGCAGGTATGGGTTATGGTTCACTTCTTTTTCAGTGCATGAGTGTCAGTTGAAGGGCCAATTACTGTTCACCGGTTAATCTTGCCTTAAGGATCACTGGTTGATGGTCTGAATACTGGAAGTTCATATCGATGCCTGTTATACTTTCAATATGAATATTTGGAGAGACCAGAAAAAAATCGATCAGTGCCGTCGGCGTGGTTCCTCTTTCATAAACTGTGGACACTCTCCTGTTGGTGGGCATAGTTTCATCATAGGCCCACTTCCAGCCCTCGGGCAGATAATCTTTGCTGATCTCGGAATAATTTACGGTATCCGGCACCTGGCCATCAAATTCTTCTTCAAAACCCGGGGGCGACTGATTCCAGTCTCCACCGGCAATGATGTAGTTTCCTTTCCTATACTCTTCAATTAAGAACTCTCTGAGATATTCCATCTGTATTTTTCTCAGGCTGCCATCATCATATGCCGAATTATGTGTGTTTATTATTATCAATTCTTTGTTATTTGTTAAAGGATGACGTTGTACCAGAAAACATCGGTCGAGCATGAAAAGATATTTAGGCCATGAATAATTTCCCGGAAAACTATATCTTCTTGCTTCTGAAGGCTGATACCGGGAAAATGAGGCCAACCCGGATTCCACTTTTCCCATCGGATTTTTCATCGGAAGGGGAACAAAGAACACCTTATAATTAAGGGAAAGATAAGCATGATAACTTGACAAATTGCCCGAAATGCTTTCATACTGATTGATCCTGTAAGATCGTTTGGACTCTACATCCACCTCCTGGAGAAGAAAAAAATCAAGGCTATCGTTTTCGTGAAGGAAAGCATTAATCGCCTCAAGATTCCGCAAAACATTTTCTTTTGAGGGTCTAACCTGTTCTCCTCCGTCATAAAAAAAATCCATACTGGCATCCAGACCGGAATAGCCTATATTCCATATCATTAAATCAACTTCAGCCTCCTGCATAAGTGCCTCAGGAGAAGCACTCACCTCAATTCGGCTGACTTTATCCGGTTCATAGTCTGTAATGGTGGCAATAAGGATAAGCAATCCGGCAATAAAGATGACAATGCCGATCAACCAAAAAAGAAATTTGAGAATTTTTGACATCAGGATCAATTTTTAAAAAATTCCGAATCATCTATAAATATATAAAATTTAATTCTTTTCCGGAAAATCTTGTTTTATGCAGCCTGTGGCAATAAGATACTGACCGGCAATGTAGGTAATCATTATTAGGACCCGGGCAAACTCAAATTTTCCCAGAAATTTGTTTATTACGATCATAGATCCGGAAGCAACAAATAACAGGGCCCCTATAACAACAAGGATATAACTGACGCCATTTACTTTACTGTATCTGTTTAATGCTGAAATAAACATGAGAAGAATAAAAAAAGTAAAGATGATGACAGGCAAACGATAGTTCACTCCGTACACCTCCAGGTTATTATATAAAAGCCACAGCAGAAGGGCTCCATATCCAATAACAAGAAATAGCTGATAGATTCTCTTCCTGAAAACCGGATTCTTCCCCCTCCTGATATTAAAGGCCAGAATATAAAAGAACTGGGTGAGCAGAAATGCACCCATCCCCACAAGAAAATAATACTCAGTGGGAACGGGAGTTCTTATATCACCATTCGAAAGTTGCAGTAAAACATCACCCAACCAGGAAAAAAGCAATCCTGCCACCACCAATCTATGGAATAAATTATATTTCCCTCCAATTACCATATGATAATATAGAATCAAAGAGGGCATAAGAAGAGCTTTGATTATCGTCTCCAGGTAAAAAAACTGAAAAAATCTTTCAAGGATTATAAAAATAATTCCGATAAGAAAATAATAAAAGGTAAAGGATGAGTGTTTCATCATAATCAGGTTTTCCCGGGAATAATTAAAACTCCCGGTCTGGCGGTTTTTCTGGTTATATGCGCTAAAATTACTATTTTTTTCTACTTAAAGGCAAATAATTGTAAAATACAAAAAATAAAATATTCTTATCTTGGCCGTCTAATTTAAAACTAATCCTGATGAGAACTATTATTTTAAGCCTTTTATTCGCTTTCTCAGCTTTTCTGAAAATATATGCTCAAAATGATAATCTTGAACAGGAAAACATCAAATCCGGATGGTCATTTGGTGCAGTTCCTGCGATTGCCTATGATTCGGATATTGGATTTAAATACGGTGGAGTCGTAAATTTTTATGATTATGGCGACGGAACCATATATCCGGGATACAAGCATTCCTTATACCTTGAATGGTCGAGGACTACCAAAGGAAGTGGGATTAATCAGTTCACTTATGATTCCAGGTACCTTATCCCGGGGATCAGGACCTCTGCTGAAGTAAGTTATCTGACGGAACAGGCTCTGGATTTTTACGGATTTAATGGATATGAAGCATTCTATGATTCAAACTTTGAAAATGACGAAAGTCCCACATACCTCTCACGCATGTTTTATCGACAGGACAGAAAACTGCTTAGAATCAGATCCGATTTTCAAGGACCCATCATAAAGAATAAATTGAACTGGTTTGCCGGTTTTTCTTATTATGGAATAGAACTGGATACGGTCGACATAAGTGCTCTGAATGAGGGTAAAGATCCCGAAGATCAACTTCCTCCGGTACAGGGAGGATTATTCGGAGATTATCGCCGTTGGGGAATATTGCCTTCAGATCAGGTTGACGGAGGAAATACAAGTCTGTTGAAATTTGGTTTGGTCTGGGATACACGAGATAATGAACCCAATCCGATGACAGGTTTATGGACTGAATTACAATTCCTGCTTGCTCCAAATTTCTTAGGTAATGGAGAATTAAGCTATTCCCGCATGGTACTCACGCACCGGCAATATTTTACCCTGGTCCCAAAAATTGTTAACCTGGCTTACAGGCTCTCCTATCAGGCCAAACTGAGTGGTGAAATGCCCTTTTACATGCTCCCTTTTGTATTTAACTCTGCTCCTCAAATGACACGTGATGGATTGGGTGGATCAAAAACGATTCGAGGGGTTTTGAGAAACAGAGTAGTAGGTGAAGATTTTTTTTATGGAAATCTTGAACTAAGATGGAAAGTAATCCGTACCGTAATCCTTAATCAAAATATTTATATTGCTCTTGCAGGATTTGTCGATGGTGGAATGATTACCGGTAAATATAAGCTTCAGGATCCTGATCCATTCTATGAAGAAGAAGCCAATGCCTGGTTAGCACTGGGAGATGATGAAAGCCTTCACCTGAGTTACGGGGCCGGAGTTCACCTCGCATTGAATGAGAACTTCATCGTTTCGGTAGATTATGGAAGAGCCAGTGATCCCCGTGATGGAAAAAGTGGATTGTATATTGGTATGAACTTTCTGTTTTAGAAATTCCGTTGAATGAGAAGGCTTGCTTCAGAAAAAAAGCGGCCCTTCGACCGGGTTCAGGGAAAGCTTGCCTTAAATTTCTCAGCTTGCGTCATAAAGTTTTGCAATAATAGGATATGCGGGGCAATAAGAAAAGTTGTTTGGCTCATCCTTGTGAGCGCTTACTGAGTAGTCGAAGGGCCGCCATTACATATCCTGGGATCAATCATCTTCCTCCCAGACTGATATTTAATCCGGCAGAAACTATCCAAACGTTTTTGTCTAAAAACAAGGTATAATCCATCTCGGTTAATTCAGAACTTCTGTCAACGGATCCATCTTTATACAGGGTGTAAGATCCAGCAATATTAAGATCAAGCATTTGATTAATTCGATAAGCGAAACCCGCGCCAAAGGTATTAGTATTCAGACTATAAGAAAGGTCACTTTGATAATTTTCATTCACACCGGTAACCGTTGTGAGCCATCCTCCACTAATCCTGAAATTTTCATTTAATGCATATTCAATTCCAAGGGCGTACTCGAAAAAATTATTATCGATCATATTTATATCAAGGGTATCAGATCCATCATAATCTACATTTTTATCAAAATAATAATGTACACCTGTAGAGAAGGTAAGTTTTTCAATGGGTTTATAAACCAGACCCCCAGCTAATTGGGCAGGCATGTCAGCTATTTCTTTCCCCCCATCCGTCCATATACCTGCACCCTTATCTTCAAAGACTTTATTGGTAAGCTCAAGAGCCGTTTTCATCTCGTATTTCAGTGCAAAATTCAAATTTTCAGAGGGAGAAATATTCAAACTGAAAATCGGAGTGATTCCAGACCCTGTTTGTTCAACATCCGCTTCAACATTCGATCCTGCATCAATAGCATTAGCATAACCATTAAAAATTTCGGCTGTCCCGGCATCCACATATGGAGTCAGGGCAATTGCTCTGAGGTATTCTCCCGGAGGACTGTAAGTTCCCACCAGATCGGCAATAGCAGGAGTAGCAGAAATATTTACATCCCGAATATATCCTTTGTAAGCATTCCTTGCTGTAAGGTACCTTAAGCCAACAGCTACAGAAATCATATCATTCAGGGAATAGGAAACATTTCCCTGATACCCGAAATATATGGAGCTTCCTTCGAAAAATATATCTCCTTCATAAGCGGTAACATTTCTAAACAAAGGGTCTGTCCCTGTTGATCCTGCAACACCTGCGTCAAGAGGAGCCACGATAGACTGAAGCGTGGGTACTAATTCGGCAATTCCACGCTCGAAAGAAGGCAAGCCCGCATCAAATTTGGCACCACCTCCACCTCCGACAGGATTAAACCCAAAAGAAAATGCAAGCTTTCCCGTTTTATACACCGCATAAATGCTGGGAAAAAATGGCGCTTTTACAATTCCTTTGAACTCCCGTGGAGAATCATTCAATAAAGGATAATCACTGGAAATCAATTGGGTCTGATTGATAAATTGGTTACTTAGTGAAAAATTGAAACCGTCATTCAGCTTTAGCAATCCGGCAGGATTGTAATAAACAGCATCTATACCAAGGGTGGCATCACGTGCCTGCATACGTGTAAACATAGCGCTTTGATTGGTATTTGTTACCAATCCACCGGCAAATAAGCCGGTTGTTAACAGCAAAGCTGCCACAATTGTCAATAATTTTTTCATAGATCAAGTTTTTAGGTTTAGGCATAAAAAAATCGCCTTAAAATCTGAATGCTTCAAATTTTCATAAAAGCTCAGTTTAATAAAAAGGCGACCTTCAATTAACACTAGATTTGATTTGCAATACGAATATAGATCGAATCCGTAAAATAGCAAAAGTTTTTTTCGAATCACATTTTTACATGAAATGATTCTAAAAACAAGAGCTCATCATGAAACAATGAATATTTAATCATTTTGAAACACGAAATTCTTTTTTCATGAATCAATTTTTTAAATGTTTAGTCCTTTATGGATCATTTAAATTGGGACAATTATCCTTAATTCTCCTGAGAACTGCTCAACATCTGGAATTAATT
>CAZQOV010000137.1:0-8807 GCA_964595055.1 uncultured Bacteroidaceae bacterium
AACAAAATTTGAGTTATCTGGCTGGGTTAGAAATTTTAGTGAAGGAGTGGAAGTGTTGATTCAGGGAGAACAGGGGCATTGTGAAAAATTTAAGCGCGTATTGGCTACTGAGGCACCAACCGCAGCAGAAATTTCCCGCATTGAAACTCAGCATATCCCTCATCAGCATTTGCAAAATTTTTTGATAATTCCAAGTGTAAATGGTGCAGACATTCATGCAGATATCTCCCCTGATCTTGCAATTTGCAATTCATGCCTTGAAGATATAATCAATCAAACCCGCAGAAAGGATCATCTTTTTACAAGTTGTACGCATTGTGGACCGCGCTTTTCCATTATAAAAAGAATTCCATATGACCGGGTGAACACCAGCATGGATATATTTCCTATGTGCGAAGAATGCAGGGATGAATATAATAATATCCATGATCGTCGCTTTCATGCCCAGCCAATCGCCTGTATGAAATGCGGTCCCCTATATAAATTGATCACCGGTTCGGGCACGGAAATACGGCAAGACCTAATTCCGGGCACCATCGCAAAAATGATCACAGAAGGCAGCGTAATCGCTATTAAAGGAATTGGTGGATATCATCTTATATGTGATGCCCTTAATGATGAAGCTGTAGAAAAGATAAGAAATATTAAAAACCGGGATGGTAAACCTTTTGCGCTTTTGTTCAGGGATATTGAAACGGTTCGTAAATATGCTTATATTTATTCCTCAGAAGAGTATTTACTTTTATCTCCACGAAGACCAATAGTTATCCTTAAACAACGGAAAGCTTTATCCTATTTTGTCAATAATGGCCTGAAAACGCTAGCGGTTATACTCCCTTATATGGCATTTCATCATCTTTTAATGCAAAAACTTTCAATACCGGCACTGGTTTGCACAAGCGCCAATCAATCAGGTCATTCTATTATTTCGGATAACCCCGGGGCTTTGTCTCAAATCTTCCCTTATTGCGATGGCGTTTTAATTCATAATCGCGATATAATCCATAAACAGGATGATTCTGTAATCCGTTTTGTTGCAAAAAAGCCCTTGATGATGAGAAGAAGCCGTGGCTTTGCTCCCGAACCGGTTTACTTGAAAGGAAATGCGGAAGGAATACTGGCCATGGGTGCAGATATGAAAAATTGTTTCTGCATTGGTAAGCATAATAAGGCTATTCTCAGTCAATATATTGGAGATCTGGATAATTATGATGTAAATCTACATTATCGAAAAACAATAGAGAAGTTCCTTTGGCTTTACGGAATGAAACCAGAGATCCTGGCGTGTGATCTGCATCCTGCATATCATTCCTCTAGGTATGCCTATCAACTTCCGGACTCCCCCGGCTTAAAAAGTTTAATTAAGGTACAGCATCATCATGCCCATATAGCATCCGTTATGGCTGAACATGGGATCGATGAAGAAATAATCGGTATATCAATGGACGGGACAGGATATGGGGATGATGGAAAGATCTGGGGCAGTGAATTTATGCTTTGTTCATTGTTGAACTATAAAAGGATTTGGCATATGGAATACCTGGATCTGCCAGGAGGTGAAATGGCAATAAAGGAACCCTGGAGAATCGCACTCGCCTGTCTTTACAAACTTTACGGAGAAGATTATGCCAAAAAATTCAATGACCTGTCCAGGTCTATCCCTCAGGAAAAGCAATTAGCAGTGACTGCTGCCTTAAAAAAGAATTTGAATATTGTTCAGTCATGCGGTATGGGCCGGCTTTTCGATGCAGTAGCTGCTATACTTGGCATTTGTCACTACAGTAGTTACGATGGAGAAGGTCCCGCACAACTGGAAGATTTGATGGAATCAGAATCGGAAGTATATTATCCATATGAATGGGAAAATGATATTTTCAAGGTTGATTCGATTCTTGGTGCAGTGTTGAAAGATAAGCAAGACCATATCACTTCTTCGGAAATTTCAGTTCGTTTCCATAATACCATAGTTTCTGTGATTTGTGAAGGAATAGGTAAAATAGCAGGTGAAACAGGTCTGCGTAAGGTTGCATTATCTGGAGGAAGCTTTCAAAACCGATACCTTACGGAAAAAATAATGGCAAAGCTCGAAAAAAAAGGATTCCAGGTCTTCATAAACAGAAAAGTCCCTTGCAATGATGGAGGAATAGCCCTGGGGCAACTGGCTGTTGCCATGAAAAGACGTGAAAATAATAAGCTAAATTTAAATAATTATGTGTCTGAGCATACCGGCAAAGATTATTGAAATTGAAAATGATATGGCAAAAGTTTCCATTTCGGGAAATATCTATTCGGCAAATATCAGCATGGTGGAGAATGTCAGTCCGGGCGATTACATTCTTCTTCATGCCGGTTTCGCCATTCAAAAAATAGATGATAAAGAAGCCAGCGAAACCAACCGCTTGCTTGAAGAAATAAAAATAAAAAGCCAGGAGGGCTTCGACAAAAATAAGCACAGGTTTTAAATTTTATCAGTTGAAATACATCGACGAATACCGGGAACCCGCTATAATCAAAAAACTGGTTGAACAGATACACTCTGAAGCAACCGGTCAATACCGCTTTATGGAGGTCTGTGGAAGTCACACCCACGCCATCCGCAAATATGGAATACAATTCTTATTAACTGAAAATATCAGGCTGCTGTCCGGCCCGGGATGCCCGGTTTGCGTAACCCCCCAATCTTTTATCGATCAGCTTGTTCAGCTCTCCTGTGAGCCTGGAGTAATTATAACAAGTTATGGAGATTTACTCCGGGTGCCAGGAACAAAGACAAGTCTTGCCGGATGCCGTGAAGAGGGAAGAGACGTTCGGATCATATACTCAAGCATGGAAGCAGTTGAAATGGCAATTTCAATCCCCAGAAAGCATGTTATTTTCGGTGCAATAGGATTTGAAACTACGGCCCCTTCAACGGCAGTTGCGATCAGAGAAGCTCAGAAAAGGAGACTGAAAAATTTCAAAGTGTTGAGTGCCCATAAAGTCATGCCTCCTGCAATGAAAGCCATTATCCGAGAAGGGGTAAAACTTAATGGATATATATGTCCGGGCCATGTGAGCACAGTGACAGGTAGTAAAATCTATGATATCTTTCCTGAAAAATTCAATGTGGCAACCGTAATCTCAGGATTTGAGCCGGCAGATATCCTTTTATCAATACTGATGCTTATCCGGCAGGTAAACAGCGGCAAGTACAAAACGGAGATCCAGTACAGACGGGCAGTAAAAACTTCAGGAAATCCCGTTGCGCTTAAATTGATGAGGGATGTTTTTGAAGAAACCAATGCAATATGGAGGGGATTGGGAGAGTTGCCTGATAGTGGACTCAGAATAAAGAAGAAATATAGAAAGATTGATGCCATGAGATTTTTCTCACTGAAACCATCTATAGAGATAGAAAATCCAGCCTGTATTTGTGGAGAAATACTTAAGGGAACTAAAGAACCTGTTGATTGCTGCCTTTTCGGGAAAGCCTGTACACCTGAAAAACCGGTGGGGGCCTGCATGGTTTCTCCGGAAGGTAGTTGCAATGCATGGATCCGATGGAGGGTACGGGAAGAGACCAGTTGACAATGATGCTGTAACGAAACCAGATTTACCTATATCATGAACGAGGAAAGAAAGATAGAGATTGGCCATGGAAGCGGTGGGGAGATGTCTTCCCGCTTGATCCGGGAGGTGTTTGCGAGGAATTTTGGCAATATTTATTTACAGCAGGAAGGGGATAGCGCTATTCTTAAATCCGGTTCGGAAATAATTGCTGTCACAACCGATTCTTATGTTATCAGTCCGCTCTTTTTCCCGGGAGGGGATCTGGGAAAACTTGCTGTCTGCGGAACTGTAAATGATCTGGCCGTTGCCGGAGCAAGACCAAAATACTTAACGGCCGGATTTATGCTGGAAGAAGGTCTTGAAATTGATATTCTGGAGCGTATTGTTAAGAGTATGAAGAGAGAAGCAGATCTTGCTCATGTAAAAATCGTGGCCGGAGATACAAAAGTAGTGGGTAAGGGACAGCTGGATCAGATCTATATTAACACGAGCGGTATAGGTATTTTTGATAAGAAAAATCGCTTCAAAAGCGAAGCTCAGAGCATTAAAAATGGTGATGCAATTATCATAAGCGGAATTCCCGGCGAACATGAAGCAGCAATAATAAATGCAAGAGAAAAAATATTCAGTGAATCCGGATTGGTATCTGATTGTGCAAGTCTGAATGGTATAATTGCAGATGTCCTTCAAAATTGTGAAGGGATAAAATTTATCAGGGACATTACCCGGGGAGGAACTGCTGGAATCCTCAATGAGATAGCAAAACTTTCCAATAAGGGAATGGAGATCAATGAAAATGCCATACCATTATCTGAAGCACTAACAGGGTTTTGCGAAATGCTGGGCTATGATCCCATGAATTTTGCCAGTGAAGGAAAATTTATTATGATTACTGAGGATCGAGAAGCAGATAAAGTTCTGAAAATCATCAGAGCTCATAATCTGGGAGAAAATGCATCAATCATCGGTACAATCAAAGATGGGCATCCCGGAGAAGTTGTTTTGAATACTACTATTGGGGGTCAACGCTTACTCAGTCAGCCACTGGGTAGTCAGGTACCAAGGATCTGTTAAACGGAATAAAAATGCATGAGCTAACTGTTATAGAAAATATTATGAATATATCCTTTCAGGCCGCAAAGGAGAATAAGTTGAATCATATTGAAAAGATTAACCTAAGGGTGGGAAAATTACAACACCTGAATGAAATGATCATGCAAAATGCATTTTCAGCTGCAAAGGCTGATACCCCTGCAGCCAGGGCCGAGTTAATTATCCTCCGAAGTCCGGTTCAGTTAATATGTCAGGATTGTAATCATGAATTCCGTCCGGAGAATAATAATTTTCATTGTCCGGCCTGTAATTCAACCAGTACAAAGATTGTAAAGGGGAATGAGTTGTATGTTGAAAGTATTGAGGGTGGATGAGTGGGGAGGGTTTTGGGTAGTTCCTTAGCGGTAGAGATATAGGCTCGGGTAAATATCTTTAATTGGCATTGTTCACCGTAATCGGTAAGGAGTAAACAGTGAACAGTGAGTTGATTGTTTATCGTTGAACTTGTGTAAATTATAATATTGGTCAGATGTAAGTCACATGGCAAATGATTTGCAAAATCGAGGATGTTATATTATAACTTCGTTAAATAAACCATAATTAAAAAACCTACCCCAATGCAAATCAAAATCCTGAAAAACGTACTCGACAAAAACAACGATCTCGCAGCCCGGAACAGGGAGCTGCTCAGGCAGGATAACATCCGGATGATCAATTTTATCAGTTCTCCTGGTGCGGGTAAAACTACTGTTCTTGAGAAGACAATTCCATTGCTCAAGAAAAAATTAAGGCCCGGTATTATCGAGGGAGATGCCTATACCGCCAAAGATGCAGAGAGACTGCAGAAATTTAATATTCCGATTGTACAGGTAAATACCGAAGGAGCCTGTCACCTTGATTCCAACAGCATTTCCGAGGCATTGAAAGAATTCAATCTGGATGATCTGGATGTGATTCTCGTGGAAAATGTGGGAAATCTTATCTGTCCTGTAGCTTTCGACCTTGGAGAAGATTTTAGAATTGCCGTATTAAGTACAACAGAAGGTGATGACAAGCCCTCAAAATACCCCATGCTTTTCAGAGAGGCAAAAGCGGTTATTCTGAATAAAACAGATCTGCTGCCTTATGTGGATTTTAATATGGATCTACTTTTTAGTGAAATTAGAAACATGAATCCTCATATACAAATTTTTGAGGTATCGGCAACAAAAAATGAAGGAATTGAGAGCTGGCATGAATGGTTGGAAAAGAATTTATCATAGCTCAGAAGCTTTATTTTTTTAGCTTTGTATGTTTAGAAATGAATTATGCGGACACAACTCACAGCCCTTATCCTGCTTTTATTCTCACTAATCGGATGTGAAAATATGAACGAATCAGGTAAAGCTTATCTTGCCCTTGGCGATTCCTATACTATAGGAGAAAGTGTTGAACCTTCCCTTCGATGGCCGGTACAGCTGGCTGACGATCTGAGGACAGCGGGCTACAATATTGAACAGCCACACATTATAGCCAGAACCGGTTGGACCACCGATGAACTGATGGCAGCAATAGATACCTCAAAATTGAATTCTCCTTACAATATGGTGAGTTTACTGATTGGGGTTAACAACCAATATCGGGGAAGAGATACTGCCAATTACCGGAAGGAGCTCGGGGTATTAATGGATAGAGCCATTCAACTTGCCGGTGATGATCCTGACAATGTGTTCATCGTTTCCATCCCCGACTGGGGAGTAACGCCATTTGCACAGCAGCAGGGTCGTGATCCCGGTATTATTGCAGAAGAAATCAATTTCTACAACAGCATCAACCAGGATATGGCAAAGAGAAAAGGCCTGGAATACATCAACATCACTGATATAAGTCGCGAAGCAAGCAACAATTCCGAATACCTTGCTGACGACGGACTTCATCCCTCAGGAAAAATGTATAAAGCCTGGGTGGAAAGGATATTCCCGGTGGCCAGGGATATCCTGAACGGTGAACGGTGAACAGTAAACGGTAAACGGTAAACAGTAAACGGTAAACGGTAAACAGTAAACAGTAAACATAAACCATTAAACCCTTTAATCATAAACCCATGTCCCTCAATCCCCACTCCCTGGATTCCACAGATCCACTCGCACAATATCGCAACCACTTCAAAATAAAGGAAGCCAATCTGATATACCTGGACGGCAATTCCCTTGGTCGTCTTCCGAAACAGACTTCCACCCTGGTTTCAAAGGTTGTGGAGGATGAATGGGGCAGGAGGTTGATCCGCAGCTGGAATGAGGGATGGTATGAGTTAAGCTCTCAGCTTGCAGAAAAACTAGCACCCATTATCGGTGCTAAATCTCATGAAGTAATTTTCACAGATTCCACTTCTCAGAACCTTTTCAAGTTAATAACAGGTGCATTGAGATTTAAAAGCGAAAGAACCCGGATCGTTTCCGATGTCTACAATTTTCCTTCTGACATTTACCTTTTGCAGGGGATAAAAGATCTATTCGGAGATCGTCATAAGATTGTTCTGGCAGGAGCTCCGGATGCTGTTGAGATGGATTATGATGAGCTTTTCCGTGCAATTGACAGAGATACTGCCCTGGTCACCTTATCGCATGTGGTATTTAAATCTGCTTTCATGTACGATATGAAAAAGGTCACTAATTATGCACATAAAAAAGGTGCTCTGGTCCTCTGGGATTTGAGTCACTCTGCAGGGGCGGTTCCTGTTAAACTGAATGACTGCAATGCCGATCTTGCTGTGGGCTGCAGCTACAAATACCTCAATGGAGGACCGGGAGCACCGGCATTTCTTTACGTAAGAGAAGATCTTCAGGAAAAGATTAAATCACCAGTCTGGGGATGGTTTGGTGAGGAAAATCCTTTTGACTTTGGTCTGGACTACCGTCCGGCCAGAGGCATCCGCAAATTTCTTGCAGGAACTCCCCCCGTTCTGTCCCTTTCTGCAATAGAACCGGCCCTGGAAATAATCATCGAAGCAGGCATGGACAGGATCAGGGAGAAAAGCATCAAGCAAACCCATTACCTCCTTGATCTGGCAAAGACTTTTCTTTTTCCACTCGGTTTTACTTCCGGAAGTCCTGAAAATTCTGAAATCCGGGGATCCCATATTTCCCTTAAACATCCCGAAGCCTACCGCCTATGCAAAGCCATGATAGATCCGAAGGTAGGCGACTACTCAGTGATCCCCGATTTCCGTGAGCCTGATAACATAAGACTCGGCATCACACCACTCTATACCAGTTATCAGGAAATTTACGATGCGGTATTATTAATGGAAAAAATTGTGAAGGAGGGGCTTTTTGAGGATTATTCTGTTGAGAGGGATGGGGTGACGTGAAGAGTTTAAGGGTTCAAGAGTTTAAGGGTTTAAAGGTTGAGGAAGCTGAAGGTTCAATGAATCCCTGTTTCCAGGAGCGACAGCGAACTGGAAACAGTGGATGAATTGAATCCCGAAAGCGCAGCTGAGGGATCTCTTGGGCAAGTTCGAAGCTGGAAGTAAGAAGAAAGTTCAATGAATCCCTGTTTCCAGGAGCGACAGCGAACTGGAAAGAGTGGATGGACCTGTGTTGAGCGATAGTCGAAGTAGGGAGGAGAGTGTTCACCAATCACTATTCACCGATCACCGCTTACCGATTACCGCTTACCGATCACCGATCACCGATCACCGTTCACCGTTCACCGTTCCTCCCTTACTCCTTTTACCATTTCTTAACATTTTCCCTCTTCATCAATTCCCTGATTTTTATTATTTTTGTAACGAGAATCATGAAGAAAATGAAATTTAAAAATATCATATTAGCAATTGTATTGGCTTTTTCATTCTCCGCAATATTTGCCCAGGAACCGGTAAATCAAACAAAAGAGAATACCCCAATGGCTAAAGCTTTGCAAAAGCTTCGCTGGGATATGAATCTTGGCACTTCTTTTATGTATTCTCCCGGTTTTGGCGGTGGAATGAATTATTATGCTGCACCAGGCTTTTCTTATCCTGTAAACAAGAAAGTTTCTTTCCATGGCGGTGTGGTTGCCGGTGTAATTACTTCACCCGGATTTCATAACACTGAAGAAGGCTTCGGGAAAATCACCTCCGGATACACCTCCATTTACGGAACTGTGGCTTACCGTCTTAATCCAAATGTTGTATTTTACGGAACGGGAGTGAAAAACCTGGCCACTTTTGGTCCGATGAATCC